>JAISBC010000040.1 GCA_031266385.1 Holosporales bacterium | reverse complement strand
GTCTATTGTTAATAATAAACGAATAATTAACCATTTGATTGTAGAATCCCGAGGAGGGGATAGTATGGACTTCCTTACGTGAAAATAGGTCGGAGATTTTCGAATCAACTTAGCGTTATAAGAAGAGTCGGATTATGCCCATCTTTATTGAATTTATATACCGATCGATATTCCTTCGGTTTTTTCCTGAACGATATCCTCGCAGGGTTTAAGATTTTCTTACTGTTATTTCCAATCGCCTTTTCTCTAGCATTTTTTTGTGGTGAATCCCCGATTCAGGGCATAATTTCATGTGCCGTGGCGGCGGCCGTTTCTGCCGTCTTTGGCGGATCTAAGTATCAAATAGCCTGCGTTTCCTTGCCTCTGTGTGTGATTACCTTCGAGATACTGGCGAAATATCAGTATAAGGGGCTCCTATTTACTGCCCTATTCGTTTCGGCGATATTGATTCTATTTGGAATCTCGAGGATGAGTAGCATCATGAAACATATATCATATGCATTTCTTGCTGCCACTTCTTGCTATGTTCTTATCGCGATTATTTTTAATCAACTACAATACATTTTAGGGATTGATTCTATACAGTCAACACAGGGAATCTTAGAGAATTTCAATCTCCTGCGGGATAATTTGAAAAACGTCAAAGCCGACGATATGATTTACTGCGTGGCATTTTTGCTGCCACTAATTATCCTCAGGATGTTTATGCGAGGTTTTACTCCGTACCTGATATATATCATTTTGGGTTGTCTTGTTGTATATGCCTCTGGACTTGGTTATATCCCATATTCGTTTGAGATCAAAACGATTGGGAGAGAGTTTTTAAATGGGCCAACGATCGATAATATTTTTACGATTTCTCATAATTTGCCATCGAATACTATCCTCTCGGCTACTTTAAATTACGCATTTATAATCGCAATAATCATTGGGTCTGAGGCTTGTTTTTGCACAAATATCTCGAGGAGCATTACTGGCGACAAGAGGGTACAAAGCAACATGGAGCTCATATCTTCTGGGATTTCAAATTTCGCATCCGTTGCATGCGGTGGGCTATTTGTTTCTCCCGATATTAACCTTTCTCTGAAACATATTTCTCTGAAGACGAAAACCATCGTTTCATTGCTAATTCTTGCGGCCCTGTCGTATCTATTCGTGTTATTTAACCATGAACTTCTGAAATATATTCCATTACAATGTATTTCCGGAATTTTATTGATATATGCATTTACCGAGATATTCAGTAGGAATTTTGCGCAATATTTTGATTATAGAACAAATGATTGCTATATATTTTTTATAACATTCATCGTCGCGGTATATTTTGGCCCAATTCCTGCGATCATCGTTGGATTTACGGCCTCTAATATGTTCTTCGCAAAACGCATGGTTAGAATTAAGGACGCGACGGTTCACACGACGAAGAAACACGATGCTGGCCCGATAGAATTTATGTCAAATAAAAATGGATTCTCGACGAGTCAGCAGATTCCAGCGGATGTCCTCAAGAAAATAGAAGTAATTCAGGTATTTAATATACTATCCTTAAATATCGCGAAAGTAATAGAAGGTGCCCTTACTGCTCGTGGTTCATATCCAAGCGTATTGATCATATATTTTCAGAATGTACCATTCATGGACCATGAGGCGTTCGTATCCCTTAGGCAGATTGTTAGCAGGGCCTCACACAGGGGAGGGATCGTTATGGTGACCGGAACGAATGGAATGTTGCTGAATGTCATACAGCAGAAGGCGGAGAAGGATAATGCTGGGAATGCCTTCGGATATGTCGTCCCAGATTTCTCAGAAGCAATCAGAAAAACCATATATCGATTGAAAGGTTCTGCGTAAATTCTCTATTTCTTCGATCGCATAGCTTTTTGCCTTTGATTCTTATTTCTAATTTGTCCGTCGAAATTTTCCGAAAAATTATGATGTACTCCATCTTCGGATAGGACGAAATACAGGAATTTTGTTTGTGCTGGATTTAACGCGGCTTCTATAGATTTCTTTCCTGGGCAACAGATTGGAGTCGGCGGCATTCCACTCACTCGATACGTGTTGAATGGGGATTCGAAAAAGAGATCCTTTTTCGTCAGGGGTCTATTTATTTTCCCATAACCGTTCGATAGTGCATAAATAACAGTTGGGCAGCTTTGAAGACGCATTTTTTTCTTGAGCCTATTATGATATACAGACGATACGGTATGTCGCTCCTCATCCAACCCGGTTTCTTTCTCGATGATTGATGCCAGGACTAGGATATCTTTCATGTTTATTCCCGTGTCATTTTTGGATTGCATCTTCAGGAGTATGTTTTGCATTTGATTCGCCATTTTATCGATCATGGATTGCCTGGTATCACGGAATTTATAGAAATATGTGTCGGGCATAATTGATGCCTCTTCTGGAAATTCCTTAATTTCTCCTGTTAGAAATTCGTTGTTATTCAGGATTTCTACGATCATCTGCGTCGTCAGTCCTTCCGGAATCGTCAGTTTTCTCGTGATAATATCGCCATTGGCAATTTTGCAGAATGCCGATAAAGCCGATTCGTTATGGTGAATTATATATTCACCGGTCTGGAGTTGTTTCTTCAAGGCCGCGACTTTTTCGATGATAAAGAAGAGTGTCGCGTTATCGAATGATCCGTCCTTTTTTATGGATTCATAGATATTATCGCCCTTCACAAAAAAGAACGAATGATCATTCATTTTACTCGATTCGAATAGCGTAAGATAAATTATCCCGATACAAAACGAGCAGACGACAAGTAGTTTAAACATCAATAGAATTGAAGAAAATAAGATTAGATCAAGCGATATGATTATAACGCTCGACGGCCTTTAGGTCATTAATAATGTCGACGGCGATGGCTATTCCTTCAACCGGAACGGCCCATATATTCATTCCGTTTTGAACCGCCCTTAACTGTTCGAGGCGCTCGGTCATCTCCAGATAAGATGGCTTCATTGATACAAATTTTTCTAACGCTCTGCGACGATAGGCATACATTCCGATGTGAGAATAAAGTGATCCTGCTCCATACGGAATAGCATTACGAGAAAAATATATGGCCTTTCCAGGGTTGCCTTCCTCCATCCCATTAAAAACAACCTTGACTATGTTAGGATTTTCGGCGTTTTCTCTGGTATTATCACATACAGTGACCGGAGTAGTTATATCAATCGAAGCGTCATTCTTAAGGACCTCGAAAATGGCTGGAATTATCGATCTACTAAAGACAGGAGTATCTCCCTGAAGATTGATTATAAATTCTGATTCGATTGGCAATTCCGCCATGGCAGCGCAGATTCTATCGGTTCCAGACGGCAGATCTGGATCAGTTAGAATTGCCTTCCCTCCCCCATCTTCGATGATTTTTTTTACTGATTCACAGCAACAGGCCACATAACATTCACAAAAATTCAGGCTCTGTGCCCTGTGAAGAACGTGGAGAATCAGTGGTTTCCCACCGATTGGTGTTAAAATTTTTTGTGGAAATCTAGTAGAATTCAGCCTAGCTGGAATTAAAATAACAACTGAATCATTCATGATTTTATGTGAAAATTCAATGAGGCAACGCGGGCGGATTCTAATTCAATCCTCATGAAAAGGAAAGTTTTTTTGCCGGGATTTTCATTACTTGAAGTCTCGATATCGTTATTCATCGTCGGAATTATTTCCAGCATTTTTATTGCGCAATTCAGTGCGACAAAAAAGATTCATGCGGCGCATAAAACGATGTCCAACATTGAAATTATCCTAAAATCGATAGGGTCGTATTGTATTTCGAAGGAGGGAGTCATCCCGTTTCCGTCGACTTCTGATCGTGCTCTCGGAATACAAAATAGCTCCATGCAAAATTCTTTCGGGCTAGTTCCATTTAAGACCCTCGGGCTCATGGAGCGATTTGCGAAGGATGGGAACGGCCGATGGTTGCTATACAGGATGAATCCATTTTTCTGTAAACAGACCTCTTCCACTCAGCAGAAAAACCTCGGAATTGCTGAATTTGCTGCAGATTCCGCGGACGACAAGGTGGCGATTATCATCAAATCTCAGGACAGTAATGGGAACGATGAAACGGTCATTTGGTATAGCGAAAAGAATTTTATTGCGAATTACGCGGGAAATAGAACATTCCGGAGAATCCAACCTCAAGTTGGTCTGCCTGGAGCTAATTTTTGAGATCTCAAGGCCCGGTTCAAAGACAGAGAACAACACCACAATGAGCCCGTACCCGCACAGGGCAGTGTTCCTCCTCCAAGTGCCCAAATTCCGATAGCTATTCAAAGCGCGCAAGGAAATTTCGATGAGCTAGCCTCCGAAGCAGAAACACCTTTTTGATCAAATAGGAATAGATGCACTGTTAGCTGATGAATAGTCATCAGCCACCAGTGGTACTCAGGGAAGCAAAATTCCCTTGACCAAAGGTTCCATTAGAATATATTATTCGATGCTATTGGACAATTAATTCAAAGAAGACCTAACATGAATGTCTTAACATATCCCAAATTGATAGTAATATGTTTGGTAGTTTTAGGTAGTTTCTCCGCAGCGACAGGAGCAGAGATCCCGAGGAGGAAATCCAACCATAGATTTACTCCAGAAGAGGATAACCTACTCAGATCTTTAGTCCAATTGCACCCAGACAAAATAAACTGGAAGCTAATAGCCGCAGGCGTACCAGGACGAACGGGAAGACAATGCAGAGATCGGTGGGTACAATTTTTGTCACCAACAGCCACAGAAATACTACCATTGCCCTTGACCCCACCAGAAATTTCCCTACTAGAGAGCTCAGTAGAAAAACATGGCCATCAATGGGAATTTATAGCAAGGCTATTTCCATGGCGCAATGCTTCACAACTCAAATACTTCTGGGGCACTTCCCCGAAAGCAAATCACGACCCTATCAACCTTCAGCCTGAGGAGGAGGAGGCAATCATAGAAGCAGTTAGAGCAGGAATCAGCATCAGACAAATTGCCCTGGGAATCGTTAAGAGGAATCCCGACAGGAAAAATAATGAAGCTCTTCGAATAGCACAAATGTACAAAAAAAAGAGACCAAAAAAACCCTTGGAGCCCGTCCTACCCGCACAGGGCATTGTTCCTCCTCCAAGTACCCAAATTCCAGTAGCTATTCAAAGCGCGAAAGGAAATTTCGATGAGATAGACCAAGAAGATCCAAATTTTACTGACGAAGATCCATATCAATTTCTATGACAGTATCATTGTCCCTTTAATCAAACTCAAGGCGATGAATAATCATAATCAAAATTCAGGCACAAGGGATATAATATTTCCTTGAATACAAGGTCTATTAGCAGATATAATCAGATCTTCTAGATGAGAAGTCAATAGGAAGCATTAAGAGATGAAGTTAAAAAGTAGACACTGGATAGCAATAGGACTGGGCATCTTATTGCAATTAGAAGCGGAGGCAGCTGCAAACAGAGGGCATCAAATCCCACCAAGATCACTCTTTACCCGCGAAGAAGATAGCACACTCAAAGCTCTGGTATCCGCGCACGGCAACAGTGACTGGGCGATGATAGCAACCCAAATGCCAAATCGCAACCCGAGGCAATGCAAAGAAAGATGGAGGATCATTAAGGATCCTGAAAACAGTGAGGACATAAAGTACGGATGGACAACCGAGGAAGATGCCACCATTAACAGATTACACGCGCAATTTGGAGCCAAATGGACCCAAATCTCTCTAGCACTCAATAGACGCAACCCCCCTGCATGCCAACAACGATGGAACAAGTTAAACCGCCAACAAGCTCCCACGGCTCCAATTCCCCCACCACCATCAGCAGCTCCAGCAACTCCCCTCAGCCCAGAAGAGTTCCCCCTACCACAGATACACCAACGGTCCCCAACACGACCTTTCCTCTTCATTGGGGAAAAACCATACCACCCCATCCAATCCTCCAACCCAAATCCTACAAGCGAAACTCTAAGTGGCAATTTACAGATGCTTGAGCCCGAACCATTATTTCCACACAATTCGCCCCGCGAAGAAAAACCTTTTTGATCAAATAGAAGAGATTCCATGTCAAATTGATAATTAAACATTAGCTCACGGCGGTATTCAGGAAATAAAAATTTCCTTGTCCAAAGTATTCATTTGTAAATATAATTCCACATCATTATAGTATTCCTTCCTAGGGGAATATACATGCTCAAATTCAAATGGCAACCCTGGATAGCTGTTTTATGGTCAGTCTTCGGGAGTTTTGATGCAGTGGCATCCGATAATATGCCGGTTAAACGACACCGTCACCCATTTACTCAAGCCGAAGATCTACAACTTACCTCCCTGGTAGACCATCTTGGAACTACAGCTTGGAAGGCGATATCTCAATACCTGCCCCGACACTCCCCCAGGCGGTGTCGAGATAGATGGACAATTTACCTTGATCCATATAGAGCAAACAAAAAATTAGGTAATTTTACGGAAGAAGAAGACGACATAATCATAACAATGCACTTTCACAAAGGAGAATCGAACTGGCAAATCATTGCCAGATCCTTACCAGAGCGAAGCGCCTTACAATGTAAAAACAGATGGAATAAATATCTGTGGCCTAGAATTCAACAGACAATGCCCCAACCCTCCTTAATTCCTATGCCAAATGCCCCCTTACCATTCGTGCTACCAGCCATACCACAAGCCCCTGCACCTACATCAACTGAAGATCATTTTCCAAGCCCGACTGCAAGTGACTCTTGTGTGGATGAGGAACTTGATATAATTCAACCATTTGAGTGAATCAAATTTCGGGACTCTGAAGATGCAAGTTTGGATCCTTTGGGGATAAGATTGCCTTAGGCGCGATTTATCAAAATTAAATTGACCACCGAACCATGCAAGTTCTAGCATGAATCATTAGGGAGGAAAAAAGGGGGAGGATTCACGATGGATTTAAAGCGTCCATTATGCCTCATTTTGTGTTTATCGTTTTTAGGGAGTGCTGGAGCCGAGGAGGCACCATCGAGGCCTCATCGAAATCGATTTACCGCCGCAGAAGATGCTCGATTGCTTGAGCTAGTAGAACATCATGGCTCACACGCCTGGTCTGTTGTAGCTGAGCAGATGGAGGGACGCAACGGGAGACAATGCAGGGAGCGGTATTATAATTATCTGAGACCGGATAGGGCAAATCAACCCTGGACAACAGAACAATTGGGTTTATTGCAGAACCTTTATGAAGACAATTGCCCACTATCTCGTATAACGAGAGAGATCAATTATGCCTTCCATATAGACAGGTCGGTTACTTCCGTCCGGAACCAAATAAAACGTGTACGTGCAAATCCAGACTTGGCTGAGATGAAATCGCCAGTGATGTATCCTCCTGAGAAGCCCAGTGCCCCTGCATCAGCCGAGAGGTCTCCGCTTAATTCGGAAGGTGAGGTGAGTAGGTTCGCGGATTTGAGCGATTGGGACTTTGACAATGACGATTCATCCGGATTCATTTTTTAAGCTAAGACGGTCTAGGACTAATGGGGAATCAGAGCTCCCGGAACTCTCTTCTCCATTAGCCCCCATCCCTTAATCCAACATAAATAGTAAAAGGATGCTAGGGGGCCCAGTAAAGATGGCTATTCACGAGTCGGCACTATTCGGAATTTAGTGACGAGATTACAGTTTGGGAGAGTATACCGAGATGAAGACTGTTACCAATATCCATGTCATCTGCGCATTTTGCGTATTTTTGTTTGAATCTTCTGGGCTGGGCTATGCCGTCTATCCTGGAGAAGAACAGCCTGAAGCGCAAATGCCGTTTGAGTTATCTACGTTATCTCCGACAGAGATCATAGCTTTGGGGGCAACCTGTGGAACGGCAGTTTTGTGGTGTACATCTTTTTTGCGGTATTTAATAACTCAGGACCCGTTCGATTTAAAAGCATTGTATACTTGCTCTTTGATGGTCGGATTGTTTGGGGCTGGAGTTGTTTTGAGTGGGCGACTTACTGAATTGAAGGATTGGATGACTCATTAAGCTACATAGACTTGACTATATTAATATTTTAGGAGGATTATACTATCTCGTACTTTCCTCGCGGGGTGGGGGCATTCGGAGATGAGGATGCCACGATAAGCCAGAACAAGCCTGACTAGGTAAGGCTGTCCGCGGGCTATCTTGAGTTTGATCCTATGAGATATTGGCAATACGAGCACTCTCAATTCTACTGTTGGCAAATTAGGGAATGTGAACAAGCTGCTCTGCGGGGCCCTTCCCTCACTCAAATGTATATTTACGGGTTAGGAGAGAGATCTTTTTGACAGTTCGTTAAGCTGATCTCGATACTTGGCGGCTTCTTCGAATAGTAGGTTATCGGCCGCTTCTAGCATTAACTTCTCCAGGCGAGCAATCTGTGTTTGAATATCCCCACATCGTGGATTTTCAGTCGTCTTTTTTTCGACGGGAGTTCTGTTCTTTGCTGGGGACGTAGTTATCGAGCGCGGAGAAATACCATGCGCCTTATTATAAGCATCCTGCGTTTCCCGGCGACGATTCGTTTCCTCGAGTGCTTCTTTCATCGAATTGGTAATCCTATCGGCATACATTATAACCCGTCCTTCGATATTTCTGGCCGCCCGGCCGATCGTTTGGATTAGGGCGGTCTTGGACCTCAGATAACCCTCCTTATCGGCGTCCAGAATGGCGATAAGGGCGCATTCTGGAATATCGAGTCCTTCCCGGAGTAAATTAATTCCGACCAAAACATCAAATTCTCCAGCCTTAAGAGCTCGAATTATTTCGATTCGATCCAGGGTATCCGTATCGGCATGCATATACGTTACATTTATTCCATGTTCAGATAAATACTCCGTTAGTTGCTCGGCCATTTTTTTTGTGAGGGTAGTAACGAGGGTTCTGAAGCCATTTTGTGTGGTTCTTTTTATCTCGGCCAAAAGATCATCGATCTGGTTATCACAGGGCTTCACGATACATACCGGATCCAGGATACCGGTTGGCCTGATCAACTGCTCGACCGTATGTCCTTCTCCGGCCCTCGATAATTCGAAAATGCCTGGAGTCGCGGACAGAAATATTGTCTGAGGTCGAAAAAAATCCCATTCCTCGAATTTTAGAGGTCTATTGTCCATGCAGGATGGTAATCTGAATCCATAATCGGAGAGATTCTGTTTTCTAGCGCGATCTCCGAGGTACATCCCCCTAATCTGTGGGGCACTGACATGACTTTCATCGACTACCAATAGGGAATTTTCGGGGAGGTATTCGATCAATGTTGGAGGAGGTTCTCCGGGATTCCTGCCGGTAAGATACCTGGAATAATTTTCGATACCACTGCAAAAACCGGTAGTTTGTAGCATTTCTATATCGAACGCTACCCTCTGTTCGAGTCTTTGCCTTTCGAGTAATTTTCCCTGATCTTCCAGCTCTTTCAGTCTCGTCATTAAATCGATTTGAATATCTTGAATCGCTTTATTTAAAACTTCTTTCGTTGAAACGTAATGACTATTCGAGAATATTTTTATTTCATTTAATGTTTTTTGCTTTTTTCTAGAGGGATATTCTATCTGTGAAATTTCTTCTAATTCATCTCCAAAAAAACTCAATTTCCAAAAAACATCGGATTTATGTGCTGGAAATATCTCGATAACATCTCCTATTGACCTAAATATTCCTCGCTTAAATTCGAGATCATTTCTTTCGTATTGCAAATCCGCGAGCTGTCTACAGAGTTTTTGTGGCGCGATTTTCATGCCGATCTTCAGCGTTATAATAACATCCGTATAGCTTTCGATTGGCCCTATGCCATAGATGCAAGATACGCTGGCCACGATGATGACATCCCGGCGTTCCAGGAGCGATCTCGTCGCGGAATGTCGCATCCTATCTATTTCTTCATTGATGGCCGATGTTTTTTCGATGTATGTATCGGAATGAGCGACATACGCTTCGGGCTGATAATAATCATAATACGAAACAAAATATTCGACAGCATTGTTCGGGAAAAAAGAACACATTTCCGAGTATATTTGTGCGGCCAGGGTCTTATTATGAGTCATGATTATGGTCGGTCGATTAACATTTTGAATGACATTTGCGATGGTAAATGTTTTCCCGGAGCCGGTGACACCAATCAGAACCTGATCACGGACACAGTTATTGATTCCTTTCGTGAGGAAATCGATGGCATTTCCCTGGTCCCCTGCCGGTTTGTATTCGGAAGTAAGTTCAAATTTCATGGAGGTCGCGAATTACTAAATCTTTGATATTACGAGATCACGTTGTCGTATAATACCTGGCATCGAGAGCTGAGCATAATTTTTTTTTGCTTATGAGAAATGTGGCGAGTGTATTGAGGAGTGTTTTCGGGACGTATAGCCCGGCCCTCGCCCTAAATATATTGCTAAAAAAAGAGTGGGCAGCTATCGCCGGGGAGGTTTTGTGCGATCTGTCGGAATTCGTTGAGGCAAAATTCGTCGGGAATGATAGCATCGACGTCCACTGTCGAATTTTGGGGGCAGCCTCAATCGAGGCCCGTCATCGAGAGCAGGATATCGCCGAACGGATCAGATTATTAACCGCTAGGAAGAATGTTAGAGTTTTATTTAAGCATTGTAGCTCAATTCCTGCTCAAGAAATTACTCTCTGATAAAGTTTTTAGTTCGCAAATTGTAACGGCCTTCCCCGTGATTCTTACTACTTCTCCGATGATTTCGATATCCAGGATTCCAGTTCTGCGTGATGCCTGATATGCTCTGAATTTGGATTTCCCGAGGACCGATTTCCAGTAATATGCCAATCGACAGTGCATCGACCCACAAACTGGATCTTCATAAATTCCGACCTTCGGGGCAAAGTATCTGGAGCTAAAATCAAAATCACCACTCCCGATGCCGGTAATGGCGACCGCCCTTGCATCGATTTTTTTGATGGCCTCAAAATTCGGGACAGCCCTGGCGACGTCATCGGCGGAATTTAGCACGACCACATAAATTAGATCATCTCTTAAAACTTCGATACATTTCTCGATACCAATGAGTTGTTCGAGTGAAAAAAATGGTATTCTGTTACATTTATAAACTGGTCTGATTTCAAATGACAGTGTAATACTACCAGTTTCATTTAGTTCGACCATGATTGTACCAGAGTTATATTCGAAAAATATGGAATTACATGAGGTTAGTTTGTTAGTAAATAGGATGTGCGCCGTGGCCAGGGTTGCGTGCCCACACAACGGAGCTTCGTCCATCGGAGAAAACCATCTGATATAAAAATTGTTTTCCGTTAAGTGTTTTACGAAAGATATTTCAGACCAATCGTGATAGGCCGCCAATTTCTGCATGGAGGATGGTCGAGGATATTCCTCGATGATACACACCCCCGCCGGATTCCCTCTAAACGGTTCATCAGTAAAGGCGTCAACCAGATAAAATCGCATACCCACGAAAAAATGACAGGGAGCAGAAGTTCCGCTTCTGGCATTATACACCGATTCATCCAGAATATCGTGGTATTCCGCCGACACAAAAAAATCATCGAATGAATTAAGGTTAATTATATCTGAGTTTTAATGGAATTTAACTAAATATTAACTAATTATTGCCGAAATAATCATTTGACTGACCAGCAAACTGTATAGTACGCTTTTTTTCGATGGCGAATTTTCGCGCCAGAATTGACTACTTGGGGAGGAAAGCAATGAAGAAAGTATGTCTACTATCATCACTATTACTATCGGTCTCATTATCATCGGTATCTGGGGCTACCGTGCATAACCCAGGCGATTCGCCAATATATAGCAAGATTTCGTCGGCACAGTCTGTCTATTTCCCGACAGCTCCCGGAGTGTCATCATTTACTCTCGGAGCTTCTGGTTTACCGGGATACGATACACATCCGACGCTTAACCCGCTGCTTCAATCGATGGCAGCGTATCCGGCGTTTGGAGCGACTCCGCCACCATCGCTAGCATCGATACATCAATCCTTTGACGCACCGCAAATCCCGGGGATGGCAGCAGCCGTCCAAGCGCCAATAGGAACGGCAACTCCTGTGATCATGCAATTTCAAGCTGCCATGAGAGAGAAAGAGATACTTACAGCACAACTAGCGCAAGCTTACACAATAATCGACCAACTCAACAGTCGTTTGCAGGCGGACAAACAGGAATTAGGAGATCGTTCAGCTGCTCAGGCCAGAAGTCTACAAGCTCAAGTTGCTCTTTTACAAGAAGCAGCCAGAGCTAACGAAAAAGAAAGGAGAAACCTTGATGTTGAGGTGCAATCCCTACACTTTCGTGTGCAGAAATTACAGTCTCAACTTTCGGCAAGGGACGGCATAGAAAATCGCTGCAGAGACCTTGAATCTACGATAGCAGAATTGGAATATCAGAACGCTAGAATATCCGCAGAGGCGACTGCATTACGCTCTAGAGAGCCAGAATCTGATGCAAGTGCACCGCTGGTATTCAGCCTGCGTAATGAAAACGAAGCCCTGCGAACCCAGAACGGAAATCTAACGAATCAATTACTGGAAGCTAGAACTCAGTATGATGTCCTTATGGGCCAACTGAAAGATGTCTCTAGGGGCCCAGGAGTGAAATAAAGCCAAGACTTAGTCTGACAGACAGTTATACAGATTCCATCAAATCTGCTGTGTAAATTAGAAGAAGCTTTGGTTGTTGGAATGTGGGTAAGTTTTGGTAAACTTATCCACATTCAATGTAACCAATGATAGGTAAACCTTTTTTAATTTACAGAGGTGAAATATG
>JAISBC010000029.1 GCA_031266385.1 Holosporales bacterium | reverse complement strand
TGTTGATCTCTTAGTTTTACGACTATGTTCTAGCAAATACTTGTTTGATTCTTGTTCAAGATTTTTACAAAAATCATCTACAAAACAGTATAATTCTGTGATATTGTCACTCATGGCTAGGGTCCTGCTAGTTTTTAATTCTTTTGGATTTTAGCCTATTTCCTTCTCTTTTTTAATCCATTATTCGCGTTATTAAGAAGAAAATTACTAACAGATCTATGTCTTGTATGATCTATAGTTAACTTATTCTTTAATTGATCAAATATCTTACAAAAATCATAGACATACGTTGAGAATCTCAACTAGCGGAATCCTGGAGCTCATACGTACTTTATGTGTTCCGCTGCTGTTTTTCTAGGCTATTCCTATATCCTTATATGAAACTGAGGTTTCTTTAGATGAGGCAATTGATTACTTGAGTGCCAAGTGTTTTTAGTATAAAAGGATATTTAATCATAAAGTATTTAAGGGGATAGCGGAAAGTGGTGCAATTCATCTGCGATCGTCTGATTATAATTTTCTCAGTTCAAGATTTTTCTGCGACTCTGCTCATTTTCTTTCGAGTATTGGGATCGAGATATTTCTTCCTGAGCCTGATGGCCGTTGGAGTTACCTCAACCAGCTCATCATTCTGGATATAGGCGATCGCCTGCTCCAATGATATGTAGCGAGGATTGGGAATCTTAATATTCTCATCTTTTCCGGCGGCGCGACAATTCGATAATTGTTTCTCTTTCGTCGGATTAACTTCCAGCTCATTTTCTCGACTGTTCTCACCGATGATCATACCTTCATACACGGGATCTCCTGGGGTTACGAATAAGGTCCCACGTTCCTTGAGGAAGAAGAGGGCATATGGAATCGCCTTACCATTCGCCACGGAAACGAGGACCCCTTTATTACGCCCATCGATTGCCCCTTTATGAGGGACATATGAATGAAATGATTTATTCATGACTCCAGTACCGCGGGTATCCGTCAGAAATTCTCCGTAATATCCGATCAATCCTCTGGTCGGAATAAGAAATTTAATCCTCGTTTTACCGATCCCGGACGGTCTCATATCGATCATCTCACCCTTACGCTGGATAATTTTTTCGACGACGACACCGGTAAATTCGTCGTCGAGATCGATATATAACTCCTCGAGAGGCTCCAGAATCTCCCCTGTAGAATCATCCTTTCGGAATAACACCTTTGGCCTGCCAATCGATAGCTCAAATTCCTCGCGCCGCATCGTTTCGATCAAGATTCCGAGTTGCAATTCACCACGACCAGCGACCTCGTAAGATTCATCCTGATGAGATCTTTTGACGCTTATGGAGACGTTTCCCTCGGCCTCCTTCAGGAGTCGATCTCCTATCATTCGGGAAGTTAATTTTTTCCCATCCTTTCCGGCCAACGGAGAATCATTCACGGCAAAGGTAATCGAAATTGTTGGAGGATCGATTGGAATCGCAGACAGTGGCTCCACGACATCCAGGGCAGCGATAGTATCAGCAACCGTAGCCTTCCCGAGGCCAGCGATGGCTATAATATCACCGGCCTGCGCCGTATTGATCGGGATTCGGCTCAACCCCTCAAAAGCCAACAGCTTCGTCAGTCTGGCCTTTTCGATCTCGTTTTCCTGCCCGGGTCTCAGGACATGAACCGGATCATTAATATTGGCCGTCCCACTCAGAATTTTCCCGGTTAAAATTCGACCGAGATATTGATCATATTCCAGCATCGAGACAAGCATCTGAAACGGGCGCCCTTCCAAAGTGGAGGCCTCAGGGACGTGGGATATCACCGTCTCTAATAGGGGAGTCAAATCCTTTTTCTCATCATCGAGATGTTTGACGGCCCATCCGTTTCTACCGGATGCATATACTATCGGGAAATCCAGCTGAGTATCATTCGCCCCGAGGGCTATGAAAAGATCGAAAACCTCATCCAATACCTCGGTAACTCTCGCGTCATTTTTATCTATTTTGTTGATGACGACGATGGGATTTAGATTTAATGCCAAAGCCTTCGACAATACGAATTTCGTCTGTGGCATGGGGCCCTCGGCGGCATCAACCAAAACCAAAACCCCATCGACCATACTCAGAATTCTTTCGACCTCACCACCAAAATCGGCATGCCCCGGAGTATCGACGATATTTAATTTAGTTCCATTCCACACGAAGCTAGTACATTTAGCTAGAATCGTGATCCCTCTCTCTCTCTCGAGATCATTATAATCCATCGCGCACGTTTCGATTTGCTGGTTATCTCGAAACAGGCCACTCTGCTTGAACAGGGCATCCACCAGGGTCGTCTTTCCATGGTCGACATGGGCAATTATCGCTAAATTCTTTATTTTGAATGACATAAAATCTTACTGAACAAAAAGTAAAAATTCATCTCTAAGCACGAGGATGCTATAATCCTAGCACATTAATCAAGCGCAGAAAAGCTGATAATATGGATGACATGACTTTTGAGCAGGCAATCTCAGAACTCGAGGAGATTATTAGGAAATTGGAGGACGGGAGGATGCCCCTCGAAGAGGCCGTCAAGGCCTTCGAGAGAGGTTCTGAATTGAGGAAATTTTGTGAAGCGAAGCTAAAGGATGCACAATTGAAAATTGAAATTCTTTCTGGAGAAGAAGAATCAACCTAGATTCTTCCCCTTGATTTATTCGATAAATGAAATTGACTTCCTCTCTATTCCTGAGTATAATTCGCCGGAATTAGCCGTGATTTTCTTTCGCGAACGTTCCATATGTTGTTGTTTTTTAGAATATTATCCGCCATTTCCTATACTTATTTTTGCCTCTCCCTCCACGCTCTTCAGAGCTATGGAATTGCATTTTTGGGCGGTCGTGATGTACATTGGCATTCGTTTTTTGCGGACAACCTCGATCGCCGAATTTCCGGCGCCATCGTGGGTTTCATCGTGTTTTTCTTCTCGGAGCGTTATATCAGGAAAAATCTAGTAGACGATACAGTCGAGACATTCGCGAAAACGATTAATACGGCTATCCTTGCTGGGATGGTCATACTGGCCTCCATTTTGGTCCTGATTGGCCTAATGCAAGTCATAAATGGATTGGTGGATTGCGCGGGTATTTACAGCATCATACACCGAACATCCCACGCAGAAATGTCCTGTCTTTTTCTGGCGTATTCGTTCGTGATCATGAAGGCTCGGAATAATCTGGCCCTGGCCTCGCGATACATATTACGATTACAGCAATTTATCGCCGTATACGTTGTCATTTCGGCCGCCATCGTCCTGTCGATATCACATCCATTCCTCACTCGGCAAATGAACCACGATATAGAGCTACGGGAACATGTCAATGAGATTTCCAAGGCGCTTCTCGCGAAACACATTGTGTACGACGATGCCCAGAAAATCATCGATGACGTCACATTTGCTCAGCATGAGCGTTCCCTCAAATCTGGTGAGATTCAATACAAAAAGAAAAGTGAGGAAGAATTTGAATTGTCTTGGGAATTTAAGACGGATCAACGAGAAGTTATTGAATGCAAGGGATCGAAAAACATTGCCAAGAGGAGCGAAATGTTTTTAGATAAGGGGTATTCCAGAGGGTGGAATATGAAGACCTTCCGTGTGCAGAAGAAAGGGAAAAAATAGGATTGCGATTGTAGCGGGCGGCACTGGAGGGCACGTTTTTCCAGCTCTTTGTGTCGCCGAGCACCTGATCCTCGAAGGAAATGATGTCATCTTCGTGACCGATTTACGTGGAAATCGATACCTCGAATCGTTTCGTGGAGGCAAGAAAATCGTCCAGAACATTGATACCTCAACCAGGATCAGATTGTATGGTTCTTTGTTTCTGTATACCATCCGGAGTATCATTTCCATGCTATTGAGTAGGGTAGATTGTGTTGTCGGATTCGGAGGATATCCATCGATTCCCTTCGTCTTGGCCGCTCAGATTCTCCGCATCAAAACGATAATCCACGAGCAAAATGCGACCCTCGGGAAGGCGAATAGAGTGTTGTCGGTGGTCGCCAGGAAGGTTCTTACTTCCTTTCCGGATACAAAAAATTTGAATAAAGCGTCAGATAAAAAAAATATTACGACGGGTAATCCTACGAGATTTGACAAAGAAATCTGCAAGACGAGCTCAAGAGAAAAGAAGTATTCCGATGTATTCACGATTCTGATCATCGGCGGAAGCCAGGGGGCTCGTATTTTTTCGGGATCGGTGGCCGATACTATCTGCGACATATCCGAAAAATACAAATTGAGGGTTATCGCGCAATGTAGGCCAGATGATGTGAAGATTTTAGAGGAGAAATACGAGGCCGCCGGGATCGAGCATAAAATATCTCCTTTTTTCGAGGATATCGGCGAGCTCTATGATGAGGCCGATTTGGTTATTTCGAGGGCCGGAGCATCGAGTATCTTCGAGATCATCCATTTCCAAAAACCGGCGATATTGATCCCATTTCCATATTCGATCAATGGAGACCAGATGGCGAATGCCCAGTTCCTGGGAGATAGAGGGGCGGCGATCGTTATCGAAGAGGATTACATCGATCGTCAGAATCTGGCGAAGCATCTGGAGCATATCATTAATGATCCTGCTGTCCGAGGAAAGATGTCGCAAAAATTAGGACTCCTGAGGACTCCGGAACCAACGAAAAAAATAGCCGAGATAATAATAGCCCCCCTCCCTAACTCTTCATAATCAGTTTTTTGAGGCGTCGATCCGGTGCTCGAATGCTCATGTACCTCATTGTACACTCCGCTTCTGTGCTCCGTGTCTCCTACCAAAAACTCTGATTCTGAAGGTTTGGAAGGAGGTCTAATGAGAGAGATGGCTGGGGCACCAGGATTCGAACCTGGGAAATGACGGTACCAAAAACCGTTGCCTTACCGCTTGGCTATGCCCCATCTATCGAGGTGTGAGATCATTATACGCCAGAACATGCGATTTCTCAAATACCATGATACCTCGGATCCATACTTTTCGGTATATAATGGATTCGTTGTATTTGCCATTGAGATAGTGCTCTAGAAGGCCGTATGAGAATTACCGTTTTGAAAGGTGGTTGGTCGCCAGAAAGGGAGGTTTCTCTCGAATCATCAGCCTTCGTTTCGAGTGAATTGAGGAAACTGGGGCACGAAGTATATGAGCTGGATATCCCGACGAAAAATCTACGCCATTTAACCGATCAACTGTATGATTCATCTCCAGACTTTATTTTCAATGCCCTTCATGGATTTGGAGGGGAGGATGGAATCATTCAGGGAGTCCTCGAGGTATTCGGAGTTCCATACAATTCCACGGGAGTCCTGGGATCGGCCATTGCCTTCCACAAATCGGTATGTAAGAAAATCGTAGCTTCTTGCGGGGTTAATGTAATTGCTGGATTCGATATCCCTGCCGAAGAAATAAGAGATATAAATAATCCCGGTGGAATACGGATGGAATACCCATTCGTTGTGAAACCAGCAGAAAATGGCTCTAGTATCGGGGTTTTCCTGATCTCTAACCTCGCGGATTTGACAAATCTAAAGAGTTTGGAATGGTCATTCGGATCGGATGTAATTATAGAGCGCTACATAGAGGGAAGAGAATTTTCTGTCCTCGTGGTTGATGGGAAAGTAATCGGTGCCGTCGAGATTGTTCCTAAAAATCAATTCTATGATTACAACAGTAAATATGATAAAAATGGCTCGGTTCATCTTTGCGATTTTGAATTAGAAGAAGAATTGAGGAAAAGGATGTATGAAATGGCCGTGAAGGCGTTTAATGCCTGCCATTGCAGGGGTATATCGAGGGCGGACTTCAAATGTGATGGGGCGGACATTTACTTCCTGGAGCTCAATACTCAGCCCGGGATGACCGAAGTATCTCTCGTTCCGGATATCGCGAAATTCAATCATATCGAAATAGGATTAATTTTGAAGTAGGAAGATTTCGATCAACGAGAATTAACGCTGGGTGTTCGTCTTACGTTCCCCCTAACGTATCTGGTATCATATTCCTTGAATGCAGTTATGCATTCGTATTCTGTGTCGTTCCATCTGATTCCGCTGAATGTCCTGTCCTTCAGGATGGTCAGCATCGGGATGATGACCTCATAGATTCCAGCCTCCTGGCCGTTGACTGGCCTGATAAATGCTCTGACCTTCACGATGTCGTTGAATCGTGGAATCGTCGTAGTCGATGGTGATAAATTATTATTCGTCTCTAATAATGTCACCTTTTCGTGAAGTGTTCGGATGGTATTTTTCTTCATCGTGGTAGCCCTCCTAATTTATCGTTACTCTTTTATATTTATCGATGACGTCCTTGATACAATCTGAGGCCAGAACGTCCTCGTCGTGACAGGAATAAATATTTTTTGCTACCTGCAGGGTGGCGTACCTCAGATCTCCCGGTACATCGTGGGATCTTTCTATTAGGCCGGCCGTATACTTAATTTCGATCGGATATTTTGCCTCATTTATTAGGATGAAGGTTCTATCCCTATCCGTATCGACCGAGAACGTGACTTTCCTTCGAGATCCATTCGGAAGTTTCTGCTTGACCGATAAAATTAGATCCACGTCTCTTACGGGCAGTTCTATCCTAAACGGTCTATCCTTATCGTCGCAGTGAGATAGATATTTATACTTCTTTTTAATGATTGGGCGCTCGATATAACTCTCTATGATACTCGTCGCCATTTCGATATTCTTATTCAGATACTCGTCTTCGTAATCATGTTCTATCCGAAGATGCCATTTTAATTCGGCCAATTCGATAATCTGAAATTTTGGTGATTCGATAATAAAGTTCATGGTAGTTCCTCCAAAAAAAATGCTAAATCTTGAAAAAGACGTGATTTCCTACTTCGAAGACGGGGGATAGACCGATCGCCCAATAAGGGACGGTCTTCGCTGTTTTGCTGTAATAATGATTGGCCCCATGAGTTATGTCCGGAATTTTCAGATCAATCAATTTCTCGGACAAAACGAGGCAGATAACATATATCGGGTCAGCATTCGGTGGATTTTCGATTAGTCTTCTATTGGGATCACTCGGATTCCAGCAGGAAAATTGCCTCGGCTTAAGGCAAACATTTTTAATCGATTCCCCGGATTGATTATGCCGATTCATGATGACGTTTCCGACGGCGATTAGAGATTTTTCTCCGCAGTTCGGTTTCCAATACTCTCCCCGAGCCTCACCGTAGATCGTCTTCGCCATTATTTCGATGGATTTTTCAGTCATTTTATTTTCATACCTCCTTCTTGAATAGAATATGGACGATATCGGAAATGACGGTGGGTTTTGTGATCAATACCGAATGGTATTTGGTGCCATCAGGGAAATTGATTTCAATTTTTCCGTCACATATATCATCCACGAGGGTGGTTAATGCTTGTGGTGTGACATCTCGCGCCGGAGAGTTAACTCTGGACGTTATTAATTCTTTCGCCGAGATTATGTCGATATATTCCTGAGCCTGGATAGCCGTCCCAACATAAAACAGATATTGTTGGATATCGGAGAGATCGATTCCGGGGTAATAGCTGCCCGCGAAAAAGTGGCACCTCGATTTTACGTGCAGAATATCACTCGAACCATACTCCTGATCGGGCATGCCTTCGATTTCTGCATCCACTTCCTGTTTACGGAAATTTTTCGTGTAAATCTCTGGATTGGATTTCAAAAACTCAATCCATTCCGGTTTAATCTGAATTTCTTCGGCTGGAAGTAATTCTCGGAATCTGACGATGAGCTCTGAAACGAACCCATTCATCCTGATATTTTCTCCGGAATACGGCCGGAAGGACATCATCTTTTCCTGGGCGTCGTCGGCGATCGTCGAGCTGTACCGCGTCGTTACGCTTACGTTCCGGAATTCCGATTTCGGAACGAGAGAGCAAAGACATC
The DNA here is from genome assembly GCA_031266385.1 of Holosporales bacterium. Lineage (GTDB taxonomy): Bacteria > Pseudomonadota > Alphaproteobacteria > RUG11792 > RUG11792 > JAIRNI01. The sequence goes on along the minus strand of JAISBC010000029.1, from coordinate 19,104 downwards.
TGATATACTCGGCCGGTTCATCCATCGCACAGAATATATCATCAATTTTATTGCTATTTCCGATGATAATTTCTGTATTCTCTTTTTCGATTTCTGTGAAACCTTCGATGAATGGCGTATTGAGATAATGGGTTTTGGGTGTTTGGATAATATTTTTCATGATAGTATTCTCCCTTTGAAAAAATGTAATGATTTTATTTTTGGATTTCTTTAGAAAATGATTGGATCGGATATTTCGATCAGTTTCTTTTCGTGATGCTGTGTTTTTAGTGGCTTCGTGATAATCGTGATCTTCGTTTGATTTTCATTTAGAAATGATGAGATTAGACTTTTATAGTTGCGCTTGTTGATCTTATTATCTCGCTTTAAATCGGCGATATATGCCATCAACTTGCTAAATTGAGTCTCCGCATCATTTTGAATCGCTATATCGTGCAGGATATCGGCGACCCCAAACCCGGCATCCTCGTTTCGAGGAATCTCAGGGGGCTGGAGCAGAAGTATCCTCTCTTTCATTTTCTCACGAAGTCTCTCATGTTCGGAGAAGGCGGCTGCCTTTATTTTGACGATTCTTTCCTGATTCGTGATTTTGAATTCGACTTTCGTGACCTTGGCGAGGTAATTTTGGATTTGTATCCATGTATCACATCCGATTTGTAGGGCCTCCTCATTGAATGGAATCTCGAAGGAAAATTCGATATTCCTCATGGAGAGGGCCATATAACTCCCGATTCCAGAGACTATTTCTCTCAGAATCGAGGAACCAATATCGGTCGAAAAGAAATGATCGATCATTGGGTTCTCAACATATTCCTGAACATTATGTAAATTTATTTTCAGGTGCTTGGTCAGGTGATGGTCGTTGTTCCTGATATTCGCCCGGAAGGTTTCGGTCGTGAACTGGTTGAATCCCCAAGACAGAGTTAAATTGTTGTCGAAAAATTCTCGGCGTAATCTGAATGGAGGGATATCATCTGAGATCGAAATTTCCGGGGTGAAGGTAGCCATCGAAGGATCCCGTGTCAATCTGGAATGTCCCACGAAGTATTTCGTGGCCCTGGAATTTCGGTGCCGAGAAACTCGGTCTCCAAAATCTGGCCATGAATGCTGAAGATTTTTCGGGGTTAAAGAGTTGATCTTCCCGCCGGAGAAACGATTCGCGATCCTCGAAGAAAGTTCCAGATCTCCTTCACGTCGAGCGACCCAGGAAGCGGTAATTTCGAGCGAGACATCGCCCACCGCCTTTTCATCGTAGTTCATCTTTTTGAAAGAGTCTAGAAAAATTTTATCATCGAGATTTATCGGCTCAGATTCGGGGATGATGATTGAATACGATTGGATATCACCGATCCTCGAGACCTGATCGATGGTCAGAGGAATCGCCACATCCGGATTATCGGCACGAAACTTTTCCAACATATCGTGATAGGTTGCCTCTGGCGATTGTGTCGATATTTTTTTTTGATCATCGCCTGATGCATGAAGCTCGATCTGGAGACTCTTCCGATCTGTCGAGAAACATGATGATAGTCTGCCTCGGAAAAGCACCCGATCACCCCAGAGGACTTCCCCGACCTCGAAATTTTCGGGTGAATCTAAGATCGTCGTCGGAAGATCGACGATACATTTTGGAATTTCATTTTCGATTTCTGAAGTAGAGATTCCCGTGACATCGTCGGTCACGAAGTTTTCGCGTGAATTACGCAGATTCAATTGAAATTTATCCATTGAACATACTCCTAATGATTAAAGAAAAAAGATTTTTTTGAGGGAATTAAAGCCTCGGATCGAGGAATCGACCACTAGCGGCTTTTTGTTTGACAGAAGAAATCCACACAGAGGGATTGCTTCCAATTTCCATGGTATTAAGGTCGGCCCCTGAAATGCAAGAAGAAAATTCCCTTATCAAATTTTAATTTTAAAAAATAAGTTGACCTAAGCATCCGCCAGAATATATCATGCAATCTGCAAGTTAGACAAAGAAAATGATAGCATTTACAAAATGTATCTCAAGCAACTCATGGTCATCATAGCGGGTCTGGCCGTCATAAGCGGTTCAGTCGTTAGATCAGTAAGAGCCTCGGCCACAGTCCCTCTAGGTAGTTTCCTCCAAAGTGATCGTACAATGATCCATAGTATAAGACTTAACGGGTTCGATGTAATTGAAGTGGGCAGGGTCTACGTACCAGGAGGGGGCCGTTACGCTCAGTATAAATTTTACAGAACCCCGTGGAATATATACAACCCCGCCTCACAACTGGCACGGCAGGGGACTCGACACCCACCCCGCCCTCCCGTGCCCACTTATCCAAGGTTACCAGGAGGCGAAGTGTGTCCCCCCACAACTCCCTGGGACGAGATCCTGTCTCCCATGGAATTCCCAACAGACGATCTTGCTGATGATTGGTGGTAAATGACAAAAATACGGGGCCATATGCAGAATTAAAAAAATACATCAATCCCGTGAGGGCCGATAAGGAAGTTGTTATGTCGAATGGTAGCGTTGGCGGCCCTGTGATACATTTCAATATGACTAAGGCCTTCATCCCCAAAAACAACCTCACAATATATCAATTGTAATTCTGCCTTGTTTTTAGGACACTAGGCGGCGGGGCTCTGGGGCGTGGCGCTAATAGCGCCATCCCGCCAACTGAAATATGCTTCACATTCCCTTATTTTCCTTCAAGAAATAGAAGTGCTGTAGGATTGACCAGATTCTGTGAGGAGATTATGAGAATACGATTACGATGTGACACTGGTCCTTAAAAACAAATTAAATTGACGCTCAGATCATAAATCATATAACATTCATCACGAAGTTCGGATAAAAACATTGTTAATAATTCCACCATGACTTTCAAGAAAATCTTATTCGTCATATGGAGTTTGAGTGCAATAATTACATCAGGCATTAATGCGGGTGAAATCCCTCTCGAGAGACCCTTTATGTCCAGATTCCATGAAGCTGAAATGTTTGTTGAAATACAGCAGTACAGTAACAGAGGATGGACAATTCCTCTGATCCAATACCACATAGCAATGAGATTTGGGAAACAATATACCCTTACAGACCTAGCGAGCATTTTAGAGAATCTAAGGCAAATAGGGAAGCCCTTAGAATTAGTAAAAGCTCTCATGTCCCCAGCCAAGAAGAAACGAAAGAACCGGACCCGAAACACACAACCCACTATTTATCAAGTACAGCCGAATCCATTTCCACCAATTTCTCACTTTCTGCCAACTGCTTCCCCAGCACAAATAGAAATGCGAATCACATCTGACACAGATCAGACAGGCGACGCATTCGGCTTCCCAGACTGGGCAGCGGCAATAGACTCCATAGAATCTCAGCCAGATCCACTTTGATTCGCTAGATAGCCTCCTTTGAGCAATAAACTGATATTAGAGTCTTGATTGGCGATATAAAAACACAGTATAGTGGATTGTTCAGAGTAGATAAATTAATAGAGCCATCAGGTGGAGTTAAAGAAATATATCAGCCTCCTCATAGGGCTAATTATCCTAGGTGATAGCTGGGTTAGTGGGTCAGAACAACTCACGGGGAGAAAAGGCAGGAATTTTTCGGCAGAGGAGGATGCAACAATCATTGCATTCTTAGAACAACACGGCACACATCAATGGAGTCAGCTAGCTCTATTGTTTCCGCAAAGGAGTCTCAAAAGTGTCAAGGACCGCTGGTATGGTTATCTCGCTCCAACGAAATCTTCAGAACACCTTCCTGCCTACATACACAGCACAATTGCATCCCTAGTAGAGCATCAGATAGCATTCAAAAATATCGACATTCTGCTAACAAGAAAATTTCCGCAATGGGCAGGTCTACCCAAGCATAGCAAAACAAGAATACATCACAAAATCACAACCTTCCTAGGACAATATTCACATGCAGCCTTTGTCAAAATGATGGCTGGAGTCAGGCCCGATCTAGGGGATATAGACCAACCCAGCCTGGCCCCTCACCCAGCTTCAGTTCCCGAGACATCTGCTGCTGATTATTATCGTCTTTCAGCAGATATGTCTGTTAATCCTGATTATCCCATCATGTCTACAGAGGCTCCAGATGATTTTAGGCCCAACCTTAAACCATACTGGACACCTGAAGATGAGCGCTACCGTCGTCCCCCGGAATGGAGCATAACCGGCCTGGGAGCATTACATTGGTCGGAAGTTTTTTCCAGCATGCTTGAAACAGAGCCAACTCCCACTCCGTTTCCCGGATTTTTAGGAAGTTAATAATGATGGCTTGCTACCCCCAAGAAGTCATTGGATTTAAATCTAAGCTGATGTATTGTTATGTTCAGTTCGGCCTGATATGGAATTAGTATCCCGATTTACGATGATAGATCTGATTGGTATTCTCTGCATTATCGCCTGTGTTCTGTTCATCCTAGCCTTGAAGGGGCTTTCGTCGGCTTCAACCGCTAAGACCGGGAATCTTTTCGGAATGATCGGAATGGCGATCGCCATTTCTGTTCCAGTAACAAGGTCCAGCGATATCTGTTGGCTCCCCATAATGCTAATCGGTTGTGGAGGGCTCATCGGGTATTATGTGGCCATGAAGATTAAGATGATGGATCTGCCCCAACTCGTGGCCGCCTTCCACAGCCTCGTTGGTCTCGCGGCCGTTTTCATCGCCGTATCGGCATATCTTGCTCCTCATCTCCATCGAATCCATATGACCTCCACATTTATCCCATTATCGAATGCAATCGAATTAGCCATTGGAGCGGCCATCGGAGCCATAACCTTTACCGGATCGATCGTAGCCTTCGGAAAATTACAAGGATTCATCAAAAGACCACTTATTTTTAAATTTCAACATAAATTAAATTTATTAATTGGATTTGGTCTATTGATATCGATCTTATGTTTCGTTACGAACCAAACTCCGATCTTTCTGGCCATGATCATATTTGGTGCATTATTGCTGGGATACCTGTTGGTGATGCCGATCGGAGGTGCCGATATGCCGGTCATCGTTTCGATGCTGAATTCATATTCCGGATGGACCGCTGCGGGGATCGGATTTACCCTGAGTAATAATGTGCTGATCATCGTCGGAGCTTTAGTAGGGGCCTCCGGTGCAATTCTCAGCAGCATTATGTGTAGAGGAATGAACAGATCATTGTTTAATGTCATCGTTGGTGGGGTCGGAAATTCTCAGGATCAAGCTCCGGCATCTAATAGTGTCAGCGGTGGTAATGTCAAGGTCTGTAGCCCAGAGGATGCGGCCTTCATCATAAAAAATGCAGGATCGGTCATCTTTGTTCCGGGGTATGGAATGGCAGTTGCTCAGGCCCAACATGCCATCAAGGAACTATCAGAAATCCTGAAAAAAGATGAAATTTTAATCAGATACGCGATTCATCCGGTTGCCGGTCGTATGCCGGGACATATGAACGTCCTCCTGGCCGAGGCAAATATTCCATATGATGATGTCCTGGAAATCGATGAAATAAATCATGAATTTCCAGGGACCGATGTGGTAATAGTAATCGGGGCAAACGATATAACGAATCCGGCCGCAAAGAATGATCCGACATCTCCGATATACGGTATGCCAGTTCTGGATGTCGAAAAGGCCAAGACCGTCCTCTTCGTGAAGAGATCGTTGGCCGCCGGGTATGCCGGAATCGACAACCCTCTATTCTACCAGGATAATACCATGATGATTCTAGGGGACGCAAAAAAGGTATGCGAAGAAATTTTGATCGCCATCAAGAGCTAGGCCTCTAAAACTGAACGGCGGTTTCCTGATTATTCAGAATAGCATTCCCCTATCCCCCTCTTTACTATCCTCTCCGCTTCTGTTCTCCGTGTCTCCTAGTAATAGATCTGATCTGGGATTTAGAGAAAGTCTTAATACCTCCTGCTCCAGCCGACGCCGCAGCCAACGGAGTTTTTTCCGGACAGATCTACCATGATTTTCGATCTCTTGGTAATTTGTTTCTCGAGGCCAATCTTCGTCGTATCCTTACCGGCTCCCTGTTCGACCGAAATTTTCATCGTTCCTATACTTTTGCCGACACTAACCGACGATCTCTCCCCCAACACCGCATCGGTACTCTTCTTGATTTCCAAGGCATCTATTCCGAACACAGATTTTAGCTTATCGATGATATCGAATCCCCCGCTGTTGGATAACTTGCCCATCATCGAGAACAGTGTCAGAGCCTCACCCGTAGAAATTTCTGAAGATCTTTTGTCGAATAATAAATACGAGAGAACGTCGACCTTCGATACGTATGGCTTCGAGAAGAATGTAACCTTCGCTCCATCTTCGTTTTGTGTAAACGTGGCCCCCACCTTGATGTTATCCATGGTTTTTACCGCTGAAACTTTGACGTTAATAATATCCGGTTTGGAACTATTCATCCAAATCTCCCCATGTTTTAATGTAAAAGTTTTCCCAGAGACCTTTACCGATCCTTTTGCCATCGTAATTTTGGCGTCATATTTTGGATCCGCGATATCGCCAGAGATGGAAACTCCTCCATCCCAGAGACTATCTATCCCAAATCCGGAGACCATTTTTAATCCATTCTTGAAGCTAAATTTGATGTCAATTGGCCACTGAATAGTAGTCGTTTTTTCCTGAACTTTCGGCTCATTTTTTTTCTTGGGTTCGAGGATTTCTATTGCTCTAGAGGATTTTGCTATTAACCTAGAAATATCTATTTTCGCATTTTCTGAGTATAACTCACCAGATATTTTGAGAGATTTTAGAATATCGCCCTTCGCCGTAATTTTCCCATTTAATTTCCCATAGAATTCATTAAATTCGATAATATTAAAATCATGAAAATCAACAAAAACATCGGTATCTAATTTTCCGTTGTTGAATACGATCTTCCCGGCCCCCGTCACCGTACCGCGAGGTGTTCCATCATCTGTCGCATAAATTTTGTCTATCACGATACAATTGTTTCTGATGGTTGCACGTATCGCTCCCCCCTTGATGAAGGTATTCGATCCAGGGTTCATATACGCCAAATCCTTCAGTTCGAAGTTTCCAGCAAAAATTGGCCGAGATATGGTCCCAGATACATCGATTTGATATTTTAGGAGACCATCAGCGAACTGCCTGCCGCCCAGACCATAATTTCGCATCCCAAACTCTCCGACGGCCTTCACATTGATTTTACTCTTCGAAGATGGTATCCAATGTTCTGCCACCAGATTACAATTGATGGTGCTCCTTTTTTTTAGTAGGTCATACTGCAGGGTAACTGAGATATCATCCTTGCGCCAAATAGCGCTTATATCGATCATTGGAATCTTTATCTCCCCGAGTTGACAGTCGTTCAGTTTTGCCGTGAACTCAGCGACTCCATTCGAATAGAAACCAAATCCATTCAGCACCCCATTATTACCAGCCTGCAATCCCGGAACCTCCGATAAAGGAATATCTTTAATTTCTATCCGCCCAATTGATGCGGTCTCTGAAAATAAATCAATATCCGATACATTTATGATACCACCTCCTACCGATATCTGTATTTTCGGGATAACATCACCAACTCTAAATGTAAATGATTTAAGAGCGATTTTATTATCGAAAATTGCATCATTAATTAAGAATACTTCCTTCGAGATATCAAAATCTAGATCGACAAAGATTCCAACATTTTTCGCGAAAACTCTGGCATTAATTTTCCCATTCTCCATGGATAATTGGCACGATAGTTTTTGCCCATATTCTGGTAGATTTATGATGCCACTAGCAAAATTACCAGAGCAAATTCCATCGAATGAAAATACTTCATGAAGTTTTGGTTTGTAATTCAGGCTCAGATGCTGATCACGCAGCCCATAAATAGTATTTGCCCAAAAATCGGCCCCCGTTAGATTGAGGAGTATATTCGAATTCTGAATCTTAACTTGTGCTTCGTATTTTTTTTCATTAAGCACAAAATTAAAGACCCTGAGACCTAGAGCATTATCTAATGAAAAAGAAATATCACGGATTTTCGAACCATCGAATTCCATTTCGTCGATCTTGACCCTTTTCACAATCTTTTGGCAAATTATCTGTGCAAATTTGTGAATGTCAGAAAAATTAAATCCCTGAGCATTACTCGAATTCACGGTCATTTTCCCAATCTTAATATTCCGAACGTGAGTCATTTTCTTGCTGAGAAGAATTGAGGCATTTTTTATATCGATGTCCGGTATTTTGGTTTTATCTGAGGATTTGATTTGAAGCCGATCAAATGAAAAAGAAAATGGGAAAAATCCGGTTGAACCGGAGATGATGACCTCTATTCCATCTCCGACCAGAGCATTAATTAAGGCGTTCTGAATCCTCTGATTTTGCAACGATAAAAAAACCGAGGCTAGGAAGATGGATATCCAAAAAGCAACTTTTAATGCTTTTTTAATCAGAAACCGAACGACCACACAACGCCTCCAAATATTGCACTTGATCGGCGATGGATTGTACGCCATCTCTCCAGAATTCTATCCGCAAAGGATTGAGGCCAAATTCGGATGCGGCAACATCGTAACTATCGATTCCGCCACGAGACAACATTCGAGTATATTTTTCGATGAACTGCTCTCCGAGTACTCGGCGACTATTAAATAGAGCATTCACAAAAATTTCCCCGAAGGCGTACGCATAGACATAGAAGGGGGCGTGGAAGAAATGCGATATATAGCCCCAGTAACATGATATACAATCATCAATATTTACGTAGGTTCCGAGACATTCTCTTTGAAGGTCAATGAATATCTTAGATAATAATTGAGTTGAAAATTCACCATTTCTTCTGGCTTCATGTGCCATTCTTTCGAACTTAAAGAATGCTATCTGCCGAATAACAGAGTTTATTGTATTATCGAGCCTGAAGCATAGGAGGTCTATCTTTTCCAAATCATTCGAAGATGATTCGAGGAATTTCTCGTACAAAAGATTTTCGGCGAAAAGTGAGGCAACCTCCGACAGGGTGACTGGGGTCATCGCGAGGAGTGGGCCATTCGAGCTACTCAATGTCTGATGAATACCATGCCCGAGCTCATGGATCATCGTAAAAACATCCCGAAGGCCGTCGAAATGATTGAGGAGGATGTATGGATGAACATCCGGAGAGCATCCATGTGAAAATGCTCCAGATGTCTTTCCAGCTCGCGGATAAACATCGATCCATCCCTTCTCAATAAAGTTTCCAGCTATCTCTTCGAAAGTCGCAGAAAATGAGCCGAAAGTCTCCAGGACAATTTTAACCGCATCTCGATATTCAAATTTCCTTTCGAGGAGGCCGCTATGATTAACCTGTACATTACGATCCCAATATTCAAGTTTTGCCTTCTTCAGGAGTCGCGCCTTCAATCCATAATATTTATGGGATGTATTTTTATATTCCTCGACGACTGAGTCGGTCAAAAAATCTACGACATTTTGTTCTATATTATTCCCCAGATGCCTGAAAGATTCGGGTTTATCATATTTTCTCAATCTATCTTCAGTCGCTCGATCCAAGAGGATACTGCCGTATATATGGTTTATATAGAAAGCGTTCTCATCGAGCTTAGCACTGATCGTCCGCGAGGCCTTCTCCCTCGCCTCGGGCGAAGCGGAGTGATTGGCTATTTCCAGGATCTCTGGCAGCCTCTTCGTTTCTCCATCGCAAGAAAATTCCAGTCTGGCCAAAAGTTCGTCATACAGCCGTACCCACGAATCATTGGAAGTTAATTGCTTCTGAACCAGGGCCTCCTCCGTTTCATCGTGGAGCATATGATCCTTGTATTTAAAGCAATCGAGCAACCAGGATTCATATTTTTTTAGAGGAGAAGAATCGTCGGAACATTTATTTTTGACGGTAGCCTCATCCAGCCTGGATATTGCGACCCTAAAAAATACTATCTGAGACTCGATTCTAGCGACATCTTCGACGATTCGTCGATAAAACGAGAGGACGGCGTCGTCGTTTAGATTAGTCTGAAGATACAGAAAAGCATACGATTCCAGGCGAGCTATGAGCCCGATAACCTTTTCATATGCTAGGATGGCGTCGTGCAGATTATCTGTGGAGACACACCATCGATAGGAATCTCTGAACTTCTCGGCGACGGATTCGGCTGTATCTAGATCGATTGTCAGTCGATGATCGTCGGGCGACCTATATATATCCTCCAAACACCAGGTCGTACGCATCTCTATTTTTGATCACGATGGGAGTGGCTCGACGCCGACGTAAGTCCTATCGTCCTTCCCGTGCTTAAAAAAAACGGTCCCATCGACGAGGGAATATATCGTGTGGTCCCTCCCGAGGCCGACATTATCGCAGACCTTGTATTTCGTTCCCCTCTGCCGAATTATGATGGTCCCGGCCAAGACGAACTCACCACCGAATCTTTTGACTCCGAGTCGCCTGCCGATCGAATCTCTGCCGTTCCTCGAGCTACCACCGCCTTTTTTTGTCGCCATTTGATCATGCTCCTTTGGATAGAGAAATATCGAGAATTTTTAGGACAGTCATCGGCTGCCGATGTCCATTTTTCCTCCTCGAATTATGGCGCCTACGCTTTTTGAAGACGATTATTTTATCGTTTTTGACGTGCTTTAGAATTTCGACACTGACAGAGGCTCCCGTGACGGACGGATATCCAATTGTAACACCCTTCTCATCAGAAACCATTAGGACATCGGTTAGGGAGAGAACCTGTGCCGGATCTTTATCGAGCTTCTCGACCTTAATACAATCGCCGGGTTTCACGCGATACTGCTTTCCCCCACTCTTGATGACAGCAAACATAACTCAACAGAAACAAAGAAAGAAAACGTCAAAAAAAGACGCCAACATCCCAGCAGAATACCACGCCCCCCTGACGCCTGTCAACGCTCGGTTTTTTTTAGCAGAATCGCCTTTATAAAGGGCAAAATAATAGAAATCTGAGTATCATCAAACCAAAAATTGTCAAAAGAGTTTGACACACCAGAATTTCACAAATGCCTTAACACCCTAGAAATGAAATATCTTGAACATAAATAAAAAAAACGGCATATTCTTTCAGAAAGATAAAGAGCTGTACAAGAGGCGTCATTTGATTGAGAGTGCCTTTAATGAGGTTGAAACAGCGGAGATGGCCATTGCTACTGCTTATGGTCATCATCTGGCAGTATTTACCAGTCAGTGCAAATCAGAAAGTACGATCCAGTAAGGCCCCAAAGACGCAGCTCGATCGTCGATTCTACTTAGCAGGGAAAACAGAAAGAAAGCTCAGTAAGCAGCAATTTTTAGCTACTCGCATTCTCAAGGTTCAACAGAATTCATCTTATACCCCATGTATAGATCCACCAACTACCTATAATGAAATGCTCCTATTTGCCTACGTAGAGCATGATATTCTTTCACCGCTGACATCCATCGTAACCAATCGGATTCTCGTCCGTCAATTCATCACTCATATTGTTGGTGAGCAGTATTTGCCTAAGCTACTCTGCATTGCCGATGATATAACTCAAGTTGATTTCTCCAAATTACCAAATCTTTTTGTTATTAAAACAGTAAATGGAGGATACGGAGGAATTCAAGTTGATATAGTCGATAAACGACGAATGAACCTGGATGATATTCACAAAAAATACGGCAAGGCAAAGCCCTCTCTATATGGTGTTCCTGGAAAAATTATTGTGGAAGAACGATTGACACCAGCTCCAGGCTGCGCATCTGTAATCGATTATAAATTCCTGTGTTTTCGGGGAAAGGCTTACTTGGTTCGAGTGACTGCCAATCTTAAACAAAACGTAGACTGTCGAACGAAGAATGCATCTCTGTTTACTTTGCCAGATTTTCAACGACTGCCTGTTATATATGATGGGAAACCGTTATTTGCTACTAACAAGCCCGAGAAACTCAATGAGATGATCAAGATTGCTGAGCGTCTAGCATCGTATTTTCCATTGACCAGGATAGACATGTATTTAATCGGAGACAGAATTCTCATCGGAGAAATAACACCTTTTTCATCGGGAGGCTGGGCTAAATTTGAACCTGCAGCATGGGATGCTATGATCGGTGCGATGTTGTATCCACCGCTTACCAGGCGTGAACTCGCGCTGTGGGCTGAAAGAGATCGATGGCTAGTGCACAACTGGCTCTCCCAAGGAGTTATTACTATACATAGCAAGAATCGCTGATATTTCCGTCCTCGCCTGCTAATTCCTTTTGGACAAATTTGTTGTCATCGCAGAGTTCGTTTGGTATATAAGTGGATGGCTCGGTGCGATATAATGTTGGTTTGTTATCTGTCCCCGTATTTCAAAATTCTATGCCTTTATTTAAAGTCCTGTTGATCATATTTTTAGCGATGACCAGCGTCGTGAATGCCCTCAAGATCGAAATAAAGAGTGGGCAAGTGGCTCCCGATCCGATAGCCATCGTGAGTTTTGCTGGAGAGGGTGGTTCGGAGTCTCAGGAAGGATCCAGCCTCAGCGAAATCATACAATCTGATTTGCTGCTATCCGGCCTTTTTAATCCACTCGACAGTAAAGCCTTCTTAGAAACCAAAAAAGACCTAGCGCTTCATGGGCCGAACCTCAAGAACTGGAGGGTCCTGAATGCACGGTTTATTGTCTATGGAACCGTGACATCCAGTTTTGGATCTCTTATCGTAAACTTTAAATTGATCGATGTCGTCACGGGGGAGGTTATGCTCGCCATCGAGGTCAAGGGATCTAAATCGGACCTTAGAAAACTTGCCCATGCGATAGCCGATTATATATACAAAAGAATTACCAATGAGGAAGGTTATTTCGGGACTCATATAGTCTACGTCGAGACGACCTACAATAAGGTGAGCTCGAAACGTAGGACGAGACTGGTCCAGATAGACCAGGATGGGTTCGGGCCAAAACCTCTAACCGCTGGTGATGAGCTCGTATTAACCCCGAGGTATTCGAATGACGGCAAGACGATAGCCTATATATCGTACCACGATAAAGCGACCGATGCCCTCGGGAAATCGGCCCACGTATATCTCCTGGATTTGCAGTCTGGGGCCAGAAGATTGATGATCAGCGAATCGAACACGAAAAAGTTGATCGCTAGGAATAAGGGGAATCCCGTCCAGATGATGTACGCTCCGCGACTTTCTCCGAATGGTGAGGAGGCCGTCCTGGCCATCATCATCGATGGAAAATCTGCGATTTATAAAATAAATTTCGTCGATAACGAATTGATTCAATTGACGGAGCATAAGTGCATCCATACTTCTCCGTGTTATAATTCGGATGGTACACAGATCACCTTTACATCGAACGGAGATGGAATGGAGAAGATTTATGTGATGAATTCCGATGGTACGAATCAGCACAAAATCAGCGATGGGCCTGGGAAGTATTCACAGCCCGTATGGTCGCCACGAGGAGATTTAATCGCCTTCTCCAAACAGAGAGGAGGAGTGTTCTATATAGGCGTCATGAAGCCTGATGGGTCTGGGGAGCGCTTAATTACGAGCAATTATCTTGCGGAGGCTCCATGTTGGGCATCGAACGGAAGATATATATCGTATTCTTTCCAGGCTGGACCAAAGGAATTAAATGGCGTGGGTGTCGTGGATATTACCGGAACACATGTTCGTCAAATCGATACCCCCAAGGATGCGGCCTATCCTGCCTGGTCTCCGAAGGCATGATAATGTTTGCGGCAAGCTGCTTGGTTTTTTTTACGCTCTGCATAGGATGTGCGGCTTACTTATCTCTATTCGAGAGGAAACTAATCGGATGGATTCAACTAAGAGTTGGCCCGGATCAGTGTGGAATTTTTGGGGTCGGGCAACCGATCGCCGATGCTTTGAAGCTACTCTTTAAGAGAGCGGCTCTGGATGGCCATTCGAGGCCAGCGATTTTCGCAATTTGTCTGATGTTTACGACGTCTCTGATCCAGTTATCTCTCATCCCATTTTTCAGGGACGGCGCCTTATGGAGAGTCGAGAATGGGCTTATTCTCATCATCCTCTTACATTCTATCGTCGTTTTCTGCGAAACAATGATCGGGACGGCCTCTCATTCGAAATTCGGTGTTATCGGCGGGACGAGGGCCTATCTGCAGCACGTTGGATCTTATGTTCCGTTCCTGTTATCGATGGTCTGCGTGATTCTGGGCACTGATACCACAGATCTTTCGATGATACCAAAAGTTGCCGGCAGTTTTCAATGGATGTTACTAAAAATTCCACTGTTCATCATTTTCTTCATTACGATCCTCATCGTCGCCAATAAAATTCCATTCGATTTTCCGGAGGCTGAATCTGAGATAGTTTCTGGGGCATACGTCGAATACGGAGGAATATTATTTGGATTAATCTATCTCTCAGATTATCTGAATCTAATGTTTTATTCCGCATTAATTTCGACCATATTCCTTGGGCGATTCGTGATCCTCGGAACGATCTGCATAATATCAACGATAATATTGATCAGAGCGATATTGCCGCGATATCGTCAGGATGAGATGATTAAAATCTCTTGGACAATTTTATCACCGCTTCTATTGGTTTGCATGATGTTTTTGATTTAAAGCAAGATTCTTGCGTCCTCAGCCCAGACATTGACATTTTATTTCAAAATCGTTTTGTAATACACTGAAATTGCGCCGCGTTTCACCATTCTGCCAGTGCTGCAAAACTACTTACCGATAATCCTAGCATCTATTTTCCTCGTATCCTGCGACCGTTTCATTGAAAAGAAATATATGTCATCTGATATTACGGGCGACTCCGTTCGCGATATGGTGAGCCCGATAGAGGATGAAATAGAGGCGATCGATCAAAATCAACAGGAAGAGCAAAAAATTGTGATTCCAGAGATATTGAAGCAGGAAGTTTCGCTCGTTTTAAATGAAAACTTATCGGTGAAATCTGTCTTGTGCGAAACCGCAAAAAAACTAAATATCGATTTCCAGATGGATCCGGGAATTGACGCCAGAATTATTTTTCGTGCCAATAGGAAGCCATTTATAGAAGTCTTGGATGCCATTAGCGATATGGCCGATTTGCGATATACGATTAAGGACGGCTTTGTGAGGGTCATGAAGGATGATCCATACACAGAAACCTACAGCATTCAATTCCTCAATTTATCTCGGGATAGTGAAAATAAGATTTCGATTGCTACTGAAGTATCGTCTACTCCGTCGGAGCTTTCCGAGAAGGCCGGGCACGGGACATCCGATAGCACGGTAACCGTCGTGGCGAAGAGTGATTTTTGGTCAGAATTGGATTCCGGTATAAAGATTATAATCGGAAGTCGAACAGACGTGGGTACCAATTATTCCATCAATAAACAGTCTGGCATTATAACGGTTCATGCGAATTCAAAGACTCATAGGCAGATCGCAAATTACATCGAAAAGGTCAAGGAAGCCACGCTCAGCCAGGTTCTGATCGAGGCAAAAATAGTCGAGGTAGTTCTAAAGAACGAATATCGGCGAGGGATAGATTGGGATCTCGTTAGCAAAAGAAGCAAAATCAAGGCAGATTTTGGGACGATGAGTGCCACGGGTTTGGGTAACCAGCTTGCCCATAGCACTCCCGTTACTTTCTCATATAAAACCGGTGGCTCCGAAAACGGTATGCCGTCAATTTTGAGGGCTCTCGAGGAATTTGGTGCAACTCGAATGATATCAAATCCAAGGATTACGGCGATGAATAATCAGGCCGCCGTTTTAAAGGTTGCACAGAATTACGTATATTTCAAATTAAATTATGATAAAACATATTCGAATACTGATTCAAAACGAGAAGATATTGCGGTATCTAGCGATATTAAAACAGTTCCGATCGGGCTCGTTATGTTCGTTCAGCCATCGATCGACATCGAAAATAATGCGGTTACCTTGTTTTTGAGGCCCACGATTACGAAGCTTGCGAGTTCTGTGAATGATCCGGCCGTTGATATTGCGATTAGATCGATCGACTCGGATAATAAGGGTGATTATAAGCCGTCGGAGGTTCCGGTGACTGAGGTCCGAGAGGTAACCTCGGTTCTGAAGTTAAATGACGGGGAAATAGCCGTCCTCGGGGGATTTATGGAAGTTAGATCCTCGAAAAATAAGGCCGGTATCCCACTGTTTCAGGATATTCCAGTTGCCGGAGAAATCCTTGGCGCTTATGGGATGGGGGATGTCATCGTGGAGCTCGTGATTCTGATAAAAGTCAAAATAATTAGAAAGCAAAAACACATGACGGCGGCCGATATTAGGCTGCAAAGGTTAGTTCCGGATCCAAGGCCTTTTAGCTGTACTTCGAACTTTTAAATAAATCTTAATAGTTTCCTGGTAGAAAATATATGTAATCGCTTTTTTTTTGCGCAAGAACCATAAATAAAATTTAAATTAATAATGTAGGGGGAGGAAATACATGAAAAAATATGCGGCAGTAATGCTAATGATGGCGGTTATTGGGGGAATTCAGGTCAGGGCGATGGATTTGATCGACACGATTTTGGAACGAGCTAGACACGTATCCTGCGGAGAGCTCAAGAAGATACTCGATCTATGTCCAAGTTGGCCTGAAGATTTCACGGGCGATGAGGGACAAAGGGTATTCGAAGATGGATCAATGGCGGCCGCTCGGGTATTATCCAAGAATACGCAAGATCTGCAAAAATTGCCACTAATACCAATTCCAGATCCAATAATCCAATCAGAAATGTACTCAGGTCCCCCGAGCAAAATCATCCCCGAAATTGTGTATGCGGAATACCCGGAAGTTCAGCCTGGCTGGAATGGGACACATGATCCCGGCACGGTATACCACCAGATCCTGTGGATCATGGGATACAACGTCCGAGCATGCCGCATCAACGATTCCTTGGATCAATTGAATCAGCCAGTGTTACCGAGACAAAAATTGTCCAGTGGAACCAGTACTGGTCCTAAATCGATTACCCCACGAGTGAGTAGTAATAATTTCCAACCGATGATTGGGGTTGCTGGTTTAGCGGCCGGTGTATTGGCTGGCTCCGCGGCGACGTATATCACGATGAAATATATTGCTCATAAATAGCTGTGAGAGGTACAGCTGGGCTATTTTGTTGTAAGATACTGGATGCGGCCGGAGATATAAAAATTGAATTGGTTTTTGCCGATTCGGAGGCCAACCTGCGGGATCGAATGCGGCGCTCTGGAGCCTCGATAATCCATCTGAAGCCATATCGAAGTAGGTTGCATAACCACTCCGAGGCGTTTACATTACCATTTCTCAAGAGTCTACTTCAGCTAGTCGAAAATCATTTGGAATTGGTGACGTCGATCGATATTACTTCGCAATTATTCTCAGATTTGGAATCGAGGGCTATTTGTGTTGCCATTATGAATAATATCAAAAACGGCAAATCCTTATCGAAAGCGGTCGCGGATTTCCCAAATTACTTCAATGTTTTGGCGGTTAAAATTATCGAGGTGGCCGAGCGGACGGCCAGATTGCCGGAGGCTTTGAGGAGTATTATTTCCTATGTTTCCATGACGGTGAGCATTCGTAAACGTCTGAAAACCGCGGCAACGTATCCATTAATTCTACTCGGTTTTGCGGCGATGATCGTAATTTTTTGGCTGTTGGTCGTAGTCCCAAGATTTGCCGAGATGTTTGCTGAAACGGGCATGGAATTGCCGTTTCTGACTAGCTGCGTACTCTCGATTAGTTCGTTCTGCATAAATCATACTTTCATTTTGATCGGAATACTCATTCTCGTGATATCATCTGGTGTATTCATCATCAAATCGAAACATATTCGTAAAAGAATCGTGAAATTATTGCCGATAATTAATAATATTCGACGTGAATTCCTGGTGATGAATTTCTTTTACGGCATTTCCATTATGCTGCAGGAAAAGATAAACCTTTTGGATGCGATTAGGAGTATCGCGAATGTTGGTGATGATATCGATACTGGTAAATTGGAGAAACTCATTCAGAATGGGAATTCCCTCGCCAATTCTATGAGGAGTTGTAAAATTTTTGAGGACTATGAGGTTTCGATAATCGAAACGGGAGAGAAGGCAGGAGACTTATGGTCAGCGTTTAGATCGGTCTCAGATATGATGAGACTGCACCTGCAGCAAAAACTGGAAAAAATTATCAATTTGCTCCAGCCGCTGACGATTATTCTAATAGGATTAATATTGATACTAATCGTCTGCTCGATCGTATTGCCAATGTATTCAGTAATAGATCTGGGAATCTAAAGAGTATCGAGCAATCCACTTTTTAGTACACTAAGAAAAAACTAGGTGTACAGTTCAATATTGTGGCTTACATCCCTCCCAGCTAAAAAGAATTCAAGATTGGAAGATGCCTAGTATATAATTGAGTGAGAAGTTGGATCGATTTGTTCAAGGAATTCTGAGGGGCAAAACCACTGGCACGGGGGCGATCGCTCTGAAGGTACGAAGGTTGATTTTAAAACCCACGGCCGACATGTTTCTATACAGCTTCCTGACGGGAAAAACATGGGTTTAAGAATGGGGATAATATTTACATTAACGTAGACTACTCGAGCAGTAAAGATGATTTCCTAATATTGGGAGCCTCTATTACCATAGCTCAGGAAAAGGGATTGATGTTGTTTCTTACCACAAGACTTGATCCAAAAAAAAGAAAAATCAGATATGTGATAAGAAGATGGAACTGGCTTTTCTCAACGGGTTGAGGCATGTTTTAACCCAAAAATATAAGTATACTTATTGTCCGATGACAGAGGATTTGGGAACTCAAGAGTTATAGAGATTTGTGAGAAATTAGGTTTTAATTGCATATTAAGGATAAACAACAACTTAAAGATAACGATTGATGGTCAAAAAGCTAAGAATCTCAGGGATTACAAAGGGAAAAATTCCACCTTTGAGGCTTAAGTGCAGATAGACATCAAAACTGCAAATAATGAGACTTGTTACATACTCACAGACCTTAAAAACAAAGGAGTAGCTGAGATTTACGCTAAGAGATTTAAAAATAGGAGAGTTTTCAGCCAAAGATAGATGAAATATCATCACTCAACTTGATCCAGCCATCATATTCAGCAACAATGCACCACAGCTTGATCATTCGTTCTAACATGTGTTCTGAGTGGCTGACTATCTT
>JAISBC010000002.1 GCA_031266385.1 Holosporales bacterium | reverse complement strand
CCGCCCCGCCCCCCCCCCCCCCCCCCCCCCCCCAGCCTCATGGACTAGTCTGGTTGTCGTTGGGAATTTGTCTGTGGGGTTGGCTGGGACTGATCCTGTAGTTTCTCCGGCTCCTTTTTTGCACCTGTCTCAATGTGTGCCCTTTACTCTTTCCTATAGCTTCTTCGCGGGGCAATCTGATGCTAGGATGGGTTTTGCTTGCCCGTGGAGTGGTTACGTTCAGGAATCCGGAGGAAATTTGATTTTTATGGCTGCTCGGCATGGGTCGATCTTAACTTTCCTGGGTCAAGGGAATGACATTGTGTACAGAACTGAGGATGGGGTCGCTATGGAAGATATTTTTTCCCGAGGATCAGAGTTTGATATTTCTTTTTCCCGTCCTCAGTATCCTTTCCCATCGGAGGGTGATGATTATCTTGCCGGTTATTGGAGCGAATTGTTATCATGGAAGCTCCCTCATTTAGGAATTTTATCTTTGTTTTGGAAGAATATCCATTCTGCATGGGATGATATTGTTGATAGATTTCCTGATGCTTTGCCGGATCCTGAGAATAAAGAGTGCACTCCTTCGAACCTAATGTCGTTGGTGGAAAGGTTGTACGGTAAGAAGGGGAACGGGTCATGGATTGACCGTGCTTATGGTGTCATTGCCGGGATGACCGTTGGATGGGTTGCCTATCGTTTATGGGGAAGAAGATCAAATCCTAGCACGTCTGTACATAAAATTAAGAGAATATAAATAAGTATTAGTTGTGATTATTGTATAAATACTGTGGGAGGATGTTATTTTATGAAAATGTTTAACAAATTTGCTAACAAGAACGTTGGATGGGTGGTCTCCTCTTTAGTCTCCCCATGTTATCTACTGGTACGAGTTCCTTGCTAATCATTGATCGGTGGATCAGTTCATACCACTCATGACTTATTACATTTCTGAAAGCCTGTGCCAAGGATTCATATCAAAGATGAGCACATTAAAGAATGTGTATAGAGGCAGTATTTTTCCTAATTTCGGTGTTCAGTATACTATATGTCAGAGATGCTTGGAGTGGGGAGAGAGTGATATAGAGAAAGATATTTGAATGGTTGAGAATACCATCATGTTATTGCCACATGTTAGATTCGACTTCCTTGATCTAATGTCAACACATATTCTCTTGCGAATGGCCGGATGCTTGATTCTCTCTTGCCATTTATCAAATGTAGAATTAAATTATGTTTAGGATATTTTGATTTTGAAGTGAACATGATGGAAGGTAGAAATTCGGGTGGCTGCTGCAAATTTAGTACGATCTTATCGATATTAGCTTTGTTGGCCGCTCTTGGAGCGTATTTTTGTCCTCGAAAGGAAGGAGCTCCAAGCATGGATGCCGCCCTGGATGAAAAAATAAAAAGAGGAGTGCTCGACGTCATCAAGCAAAATCCACAACTATTGATGGATGCTATGGGAGAGGGAATCGCCAAAAAGAGAGAAGATGCCGTCAAACAACTCGGAAACAGCGTCCTTGCCCAGAAAGACGCTATCGTTAAACAATCGTTTCTCGTAGGAAATCGTGAATCAAAGAATCTGATCATCTGCTTCTTTGACCCATTGTGCAAGCATTGCATCGAATTCCAGAAGAGCGTGGTGAAATTGGTCCAGGCAAAGAAGGATGTGCTCTTTGCGTTACTACCGGTCGGAGTGTTGGGTGATGATTCCGTAGTCTTAGCGAAGGTGATTGCGTCCGTTTATGAAAAGAGCCCAGAGAAGTTGTTATCATTCATTGAGGCAGTTACCAGCAACGGTGAATCCGTCGATAAGGATGCAATCGAGAAGTCATTGAAGGTCATTAATCTGACCAGTAAAGATATCGAATCGTTGTCCGCAGATGCTCTGAAGAAGATAGCCGAAAATGGAGTCCTCGCTGAAAAGCTTGGTATCCCAGTCGTTCCTTCCATATTCTTAATCCAAGGATCGAATGTAAAGATGATCCAAAACACCGCTGTTGAGCCACTCAGCGATGCAATAACCTCTGGCCCTGATTCTGTGGATCCTACCGCCCCTGTGGACGGAATTCCTCCGATTGATGCCGGGGCTGAGCCAGTACAAGAAGCGAAAAATTAATTTTTGTTTTGAGTGATTAATGTTTGTTAGAAGGAGAATTCGAGGATATATTTCGTTTCCTCGATCTCCTCTTTTTATGTTTTTTATGTTAGACTGATGCTGAGGATGGTGTGGGATATCGTTCGGCTACGATTGGAAGAGTCATGAAAAAGGATCTGAATATCAAGGGTAGAGCGTACTACCAGAATTTGCGGACCAAATTTTTGGCATCGGCAAAAGAAGCCGCTTCGTCTGGAGATAGGATTTTATCTGAGTATAATCTACAGATCGCTGAACATTACGCCCGAATCATTTCAGAAAGATTTGGTAATCAAAGAGAACCTAGGCAGTTTCAGGAGAGGATTGGGCAGAATACTCCGGATAGAGGTGACAAGAAAAGTAATGCCCAAAATCTGGATAAGCCACCAGAGAGATATTCTCCGAAACCTTCTGAGGCGGAACTTCCTCAGGGAGGTACGAAACGCAGGATCCCCGGATCTTACCACAATAGGAGAATTCTTCCCAAATCTCCAGAATCAGAACTAATAGAAGTCCCTAAACGGGAATCTGATATTCCTAAGGTGGCAGTGAACCCACCTGAAGAGCCCGTTAAGCCGCGGAGGGTACGTAAAGCTCGAACAAAACCAGAGATTGATGCTGAGGGATCGAGCACCTCAGAAAAATCCACAGCCGGTCAGGAAACACCATCGAGCGCAGTCGGGATCAAAAAACGTAGGGTAAGTAGAAATCGAATCCGGCCGGTCGATGATAAGAGAGAAGAATAGACCACTCCCCCTATCACCCCCTTTATCATTCTCTCTGCTTCTATGCTCAGTGTCTCCTAGCAATAATTCTGATTGTGTGGACTTAGCAGAGAAAACTAATGGTGTAAATATTCCGCATAAAGATTCGCATAGTTTACCGTCAAAATACGCTGCCAATTCGATGCTCTATCTTTGTGATGGAGGACAACCGTGCTCGCTCCCGGAATTTTGTCTATCCGAGCGGACGGGTTTTGGATCGAATCTATCAGACTGTTTAATTCGATGATCATACTTACCACATCCAAGAAAGAGGTTTGCCTCAAACGAATTGCATGCTGGATTCCCATACAGGCCGACAGAGTTAATTGCTGTAGCGTTCTGAAAGGGATTCCAGGAGTAAATCCTGACCATTCCCCAATTTGAGCCCATCTAGATAGATATGAAGTACCATCAGGGCCACCATCTCCTCCGAGCGCCCAATATGCCTGGAATCTCGTTAGAGGCCGAAATTGCGGAGTTTCATGAAATCCATTAGCCTTATTATATTTCACCGAAATGATATTCGGCTCATCCAATTTTCTGAGGACATCGGTTTTCATGGCGACCGTAAGTCGTCTCGATTCCATGAGGGTGTATATTAAAGTATCATAGGTCGTTATCCTGCGATTTCCCTGTCGCATCATATATTCTAAATCCTGTTCCTGAGCCAGCGAAATATCCCTCAGAAATTCCATATCGATATAGTGCTTCGGATGTAACCACTCTATCAACTTGTCGATGGTAAATGGATGCGGATAGCCATGTCTATCGAATGCATCGAAAGCGCGCAATACATCGATGCTAGGATATCTCGTCTCCATTCCACCGATCGTTTTCAGGATCTGGAAGAATAGGTCGTGCGGAATCAGTTCATCGGTAAACTTCTTGTTCAACCTCAAGATATCGCAAAAACTAATGAAATTTTCGAGGGTAGCAGTCGGCGATGCCTCTCCAACCGAAGTCATAATTATATCTCGAAATCTAGTTAAACCTAAAAAGCTCACTGTTCTATTCCGAAAGTCCAGGAAGCTACTTTCAAGATCCGGAGAGAATAATTCCCGGCAGATACGTTCCGTGGAATCAAGGTAATAATCGGTGGAGATTTCTCCGCACAATAGGTCGATACCATTCGAAGCAACCCAGGATTTCAGATCCTCGAGATTTTCCGGTAGAGCCATAAAATTATACGTTTCGAAGGCTGTTTGCATTGCCTGTTCTGGAGAGAAAGCGGGATCAATGATTTTATTGCGGAAATAGATCAACAGCAAAATACGATTTATCTCATTTCTCGGGAGATTTGACAGATTCGTGCGAGGTAAATATGGGGCAAGAAAATCTGAGCCCGGATCCTCATCGAATAACATATCGGTAATCATGGTGAGGGCCGAGTGATCACCCTCTCTATCTAGATACGGTCCAATACTCGAAGCGATCCAACCACGATCGAATCCATGACCACAAGAAACAAATATCCACAAAAAAGCCGCAAAAACGTGTTTTGCAAACACAGCACACTCCCCAGGTGCAACTCCACAATATCGTTAAGTGTATCAGTTAAATCCGATTAGGACAAAAAATTTTAGTTGCCCTGATGGTGAATTTTTTTGCACAATCCTAAATTTTGTAAAAAAAATTTTCCAATAGTGCTATCCTCCTTAGCATGGGTGAAATTTGCCGAGATATCATTAGATGTTTTGTAGAAAGTTTCTTCTTCTAGCAGGAATTTGCTGCTGGTTGCCGGTTGCGGCAGAGTCGGAATCTGATGCCTCCAATGAGCAATCAGATTCACAGGCCGAGAATGCTCAGAAAAAGGGAGATACAAAGAAAAAAGCTAAGAGTAATCGTTGCATATTGTTTGATGCTTTCGAATTAGCTCTCATGACCAACAAAGACATTTTGGCGCTGGAGTACGAAATAAGAGCGTTTGCCGAAAGCTATGCTCAGAAAAGGGCGGCCATGCTTCCAACCGTCGGGGCTAAAACTGGTTTTAGTGCTTCGAATACGGATAATTGGGTACCAGGTGCTGGTGCCCCAGCAAATAATCAGCGCGAGACTATGAATGAAGCCGGACTTTTCGTCAATTACAGAATTTTCCATGGATTATCTGATCTGGCTGCCATCAAAGAATTTGATTGTCAGGCTAGGGCTCAATGGAGTAAATACGAGGCCATCAAACAAAAAGTCTTACGAGAGGTTGCCGCTTATTACTTCGAGATTTACGCAAAGATGCAGGAGCTTCTGCATATCAGGGCTCTGTTAAAATCGAGGCAGGAGAGCCTTAAAGTCGCACAAGAGATGTATAACACAGGTGGAGCTAAGTATCTCGATGTTGCCCAGGCTTCGGCAAGTTGCGCAGAAGTAGAAGCAAAATTGGCGAAGGCAAATTCTGATTATCAGTCTCTTCGTGCTAAATTTACTGAATTAAGCGGATTTGTTTTACCATTTACGCTCAGCGCTCCGAAGCAACTTTTCGATACTAGTATGTCGCTAAAACAGGGGACAGATTTGGCGATGAGGTATAATCCGAATATTATCGCATCGGCTGATAACTTAGCGGCAGCCAGAGAAGCAGAGAAAAAACCACTTGGTAAGCTCCTGCCGGCCGTAGATATCCACGCTGGTCAGAATATACATTCGAAGAATCCGAAGCAAGTTCAGGGACGCCTCAATGACAGAGAATTGGTATTTCGAATCGAGGCAACGTGGACTATTTTTGACGCTGGGGCTGGCAGATCTGAAAAGAGGCAGATGGCAGCTTTAGTTTCCAAAGCTGCCGTGGAAAATCAAAAAGTTATCGAAGAGGTGAGGACTGAACTCGTGTCAACATGGGCAGCACTCGCTGCTGCGAATCGCAACCTCGAATCTTCTAAGGTAGCCGTAGAGGCTAGGGAACTAGCACTGAAGGTGACCGAGGAGGAGTATAGGGCTGGCCTCAAGATATTAAACGATGTCCTCAAAGCTCAGCAAGAGTTGTTCGAAGCAAAATATCTTGCAATCCAGGCTGAAAAGGAATACTTTGTCAGCCAGTGCGCGGCTAACGCTTTGATCGGGCGGATGAATCCGCGTTATCTTAAGCTCGAGATGGCTTCTGGTTCTGAATTTAGTTGCAAGGATCACTTTGATGAAGTGAAATCAAGGATAGTATAGGAGAGTTGGGCTACCTAGGGGGCACTGCTGATGAATTTCTCGGGCGGAAATAATAGAGGGAACGGTAATAAGCGTGGCGATGAAATGTCGATGGAGGATATTCTGTCGTCCATTAGGAAGTATGTTTCTGAGGATGGATTACCGAGAAATGAAGGATCTGGCGAAAAGGATGACGACAATTCCGATCATGTATCGGACGACCAGGATCCTGCTCTCAACGTAATAAATCTGGGCATGGATCATGTCGTGGGGCATTCAGCCTCTCCTGCTACTCCCAATATCGGATCTCACCGTAATCAGGGTGATTCTCTGCGGTTTTCTGAGCAGAGTGATTTATCCGAAGAGGTTATAACGATCCCACAGCAACCGAGCCTCAAGCAACGCTCTGGTCCGGGGCCTTTCGATAAGCTGACGGATGCCCTGAGATCGTACGGGAAAAACAGACCAAAGGATGGCGAGAAAACTGAGATGGAAACTGTCTTCGGTTTTGTTAGATCTATCGTGGAAGAGAAAGTTGATAAATGGATAGAGGATCACATGCAGTCTACCGTCGAGGAAGCTGTCCTCCGCGAAATCGAAAGGATTAAGGCGGAGGGATAATGGCATTAATTACCGATGCCTCAGATATCGAGTCGTTGAATGCCATTTTGGATGAAAATAAGTTAGTATTGTTGGATTTTTGGGCACCATGGTGCGGACCGTGTAGGATGCTCTCGGCGACCCTGGATGAAGCTCAGAATGATTTGCCCGAGGCTTTCACGATCGTTAAAATTAACGTCGATGAAGCTAAGGAAATTGCGGCCGAGTATAGTATTCAGACCCTTCCTACTTTGATTATCCTCGAGAATCGAGTAGAATTATCGAGTAAAACTGGATTCATTTCTAAAAGCGCTTTAATCCAGTGGGTTTTTAAAATTGTGGATTTATGATTGGGACTTTAGCTTACTACCTCCCAGTACTCGTTTTCGTTTGCCTTGTCATGAGGATGTTGCTATTCGTCGTCAGGCAACAGACTTGTATCATCGTCGAGAGATTGGGGAAATTTAATAGAATCTGTTATCCGGGATTGCATATTAAGATCCCTTTATTGGAGGCTGCCAAGCCGCCCATTTCTCTGCGGATTCATCAACTCGAAGTTGATGTCGAAACCAAGACTAAAGATAACGTCTTCGTGAGGGTTATAATCGCCGTCCAATATAGGGTTTTATCATCCAAAATATATGAGGCGTATTATACTCTTCATGATACCGATTCCCAGATTACGGCCTTCGTTTTTGATTTGGTGAGGGCGCAGATCCCACTCTTGGATTTGGATGATGTGTTTTCGAGGAAGGATGATATAGCCGATGCCGTAAGGGATGACCTGAAAGCCCCGATGTCAGATTTCGGATATGAAATCATTAAGGCCCTGATAACGGATATCGATCCAGATCCAAACGTTAAGGCGGCAATGAACGAGATCAATACGGCTCAGAGGCTGAGGATAGCCGCTAGCGAAAAGGGAGAAGCCGAAAGGATTTTGAAGGTCAAATCGGCTGAGGCAGAGGCTGAGGCCTGTATTTTACACGGAAAAGGAGTTGCCGGACAGAGGCAGGCAATCATCGAGGGGCTAAGTCATTCGGTTGAGGGATTGGTGCGCCAGACGGGCTCGACCCCAACGAGTGTGATGGATATGGTCCTTTTGATTCAGTATATCGACGCCCTCAAGGATATCGGAGCCCACGCGAAATCTAGCGTCGTTTTCGTCCCTCATTCTCCTGGGAATATTGCATCGATTAACGAGCAGCTACGAGAAACGATCTTCGCCGCGGATACATTAAAACACGATTCGTGACTGCTAGATTGATCAAAGTTGTTCCGTATGATTCTCGCTGGCCCAAAATATTTGATTCCGAGAAGAAACTGTTGGAGACAGTACTCACCGAGATTCATCACATTGGATCGACTTCTGTGCCGGGGCTCTCGGCTAAGCCCAAGATAGATATCATCGCCGTGGCGAATGAACTGAATAGATCCATAACAGATCTCGAGAAAGTTGGGTATGAATATAAGGGCGAATGGAACATTCCTCTGCAAGGTGGTTTTGCAAAGAGAGGAGATATCGATGTAAATCTGCATGTATTCTTCGAGCCAGATCATCCGGAGATTGAGTTAAACCTTAGATTCAGAGATTATTTGAAGGCTCATCCTGATGTACGTGATGAATACGCGGCCCTTAAGCATGAGATATTGAAAGATGAAAGTTCACAAAAGGAGAAGAGCGGTGAATTCCCATTGTATACAATAAGAAAAAGAGACTTTATCGATGGAATTATAAGAGCCATGGGATACGATAGATTGAGGGTTTTGAAGAGTATTACCGCAAAAGAGAAAAGAATTAGTGAGGATTTCGTATTATATAGAGGCGTCGATATTATCGGATACGCCTCAGTATTCAATGGAGCTATCACAAAATATCAAGCTCCAGATGAAGAAAGCACAGAATACCTGCTTGAAGTGATGAAGAAGTGGATGAATCAACGGTAAACCCAGGAGGGGGGGGGGGGGAGTCTCCTGAGCAACTATATGCGGATTCCCCTGCTTAAAGATTTTCCTCTTCTTCCTGCTCTGGCAGGAAGAGAGCCAGCAGGTCGTGTGCTTGTATGGACTCTGCCAGGAATAGAGCCCTCAGGTTGTGTGCTTGTATGGACTCTGCCAGGATGCTGTCTACTCTCCTAATGTGGAATCCTAGGAGTGGGATTGCTGACGGGAGTGCTACCCTTCTAACTTGTGCTTCGGGGGGGTTACCGGATAGAGCTTCTTTAATACTCGAGTCGATGAGGTCTGTTGTATGTTGTAGGTCTTGAAGATCTTCGTAGGTAAGCGGGGCGTAATTTGCAATTTCCTGTACAACCTCATGTGCTCTAAGTTTAATTGATTGTAGCATATTGAATATTGAACTTGATAGGTGCTCGGTGATATTATCTTGGTTATGGGCATGTAATTGAAAGATTTCATCTATTTTTCGTATCATTTTACCGAGTTGTCTGGCAGCATCTGAGCATGCCAGTGCTTCTTTTGTGGGGTTTGTGTCGATTGCATAGTAGTTGTGATCCAATCTACTGACTACAAAGTCGCATTGTTCCAGTATAGTTGGTGATTTTGGTAGGGGCCATAGTATCTCTGCTGCTTGGATCTGGATGGGGCTGAGTGTTAATGCTAAAACGACCCCGATGAGAATTTTGTTCATTTGTTCTTCTCTATTCTCTAGAATGATCTGAATTTACTCGATCAATAATATACTCCATTGGTTTTGAATTTGTCAATCCTCTTCACTTAATAGGGCTGTTGCAAAAGCATGCCGAAAATCGCATACCCAGTTTGGGGGGATCAACTAACTTTCGGACACCACCAAATCTTGCTGTACGGTCTGTGTATGAGGAAAATTTTTCTGAGATGGAGAGCAAATGGGGGCTAAAGCCCCAAATATGCATATCTTAATGCTGTTGCGACAGGTCTTTTGGTATTCTCTCCTAAAAAATATTGCTTAGACATGCCATCAAAACGAACGAACTTGCATTGAAAAATAGTCCGCGTTCGTTTTGTTTCCGATTGTACTTACTTCTGGCATTTTAATTCGCGTCCTCTACTACTACTAATGACCGCAATTCTGCACGCTTTTCTGTGCTATTGTCTTGCATATCTTTAGTGATGGATAAAATTGAAGGATAGCTTTGCTCAGCAAGCACAAGCAACACTTCTCCATTATCGCCCAATTCTGAGCTTCTTAGCTTAGCTTCTTGTGCCTTGAGCTCCTCCATTTTCTGTTCCAATTCTCCGACCTTTTCTTGTCGTTTGTCTCGTAAGTCCTTCAGTTGTGCCTCTAATGAAGCTCTCTCTGCCATTAAGTTAAGTAAATTATCTTCAGCCTCTTTCTGCTGCTTCTGCGTTGCAGTCGATACCTTATTATTTTTCCCTCCAGCGTTCGTCTGTTTGTTGGCTCCCGTTGTTTTTCCCTGCTCAACCTTCTTTTTTTGATCCTCTATTTTTGTATTTATTTTGTCAAGATGCTCAGCTGTTACCTTGAAGACTTTCGCCTGATCACCTAATCTTTCTGTAATTGCTTTTTCGTTGTCTCTTATTAATGCCCGTAATCTCGCAATTTGTATAGCTGCTTTTGCTTGTGGAACTGAGAAATTGGACAGCGATGCCAAGCTCTGTGTCAATGCTTCTATCAACTTCCGCCTCTTTTTATCATGCTCATGCGCGATTTCTAAAATCTCCACCGAAGGAGTAGTTACCACTTTAGATGTGTTACCGGGATTCAGTTCAATAATGACAACCGTGGGCTGAGGCTTTGCTGGCGTTTGACCTTGATCCACTTCAAATATTTCAAATACCCCTTCTTCCAAACTTCCTTTTTTAGGTGCTATCCCACCCGCATTAACTCCCTGAAGGCTCACCGTAACGGCTTCTTTTTGAGATGCATTCATTCTCTCTAAGGCTTCGATTAGTTTCTGTCTCATTGCTCTACAAATTGTCTTGAGTGTTTCAGAATCCAATTGCTCTGTAGAAACCGTCAATGCGTTCGCAAACCCCTCATTATCATTAACTTGGAACATGCTCAACACGTTCTCATTTACATAAATATACAGTAGCACTCCTCCCGACTCACTTGGGAACGGTTGTGGAAGTGTCATGCTCCTATTGAATACCTTAAAGACCGCTCCTCTATAGTTCTCGAAAAGTTCTGCATCGCTCATAGCCGGTAAAACACCGCCAGCTTTATCGCCGACATTAGCTGATTTAGTTTGTTGATCATGAACTACCGGAGCGGGGGCCGCGGCTGGCTGTGGGGGCGGAGCCGGAGGAGGAGTATTTGGAACAGCATTGTCGGTGTTGGGTGTGGGAGATGTTTCCGCTGTGACCTGCCTAGCCCCCAGTAAAGGGTCACCTACTGCTAGATCCCTTTGTGGGAGTTCCGCGTCTCTCGGTTCAATTGTCTGGGGATCTCCGACTTTTGGTTCGCTAGATAACGCTTGATTGGTGGAGCTCATATATAGAGGCCCCAAAACAACCAATGAAATTGTTAACCGCCTCATATTAACCTCTTTTTTTTATTCTATATTAGATAGTGTAGGATAATTACGTTAACTTTTAGTTAATATTACTTCCTAAGCTATGACATCAGTATTCGGAGGAGTTGGTGGGCAGGAGTATTTCCCTCCTTTAAGTCATTTATTATATCGAGGAGGGTTTTATTTTGCCAGGATACTATCAATTCGAGGAGGCAGTGGCTTGGGCTATGCCTGTCCGCTGCCATTAGTTCTTGTTTGATCTGGATTAATCGAGCGTATAATTTTTCTCGATCAGTTTCGATGAAAATTGCCTGATCATCAGATCTTGGAGAATCATCGTTTTTATTAGGAATTTCCGCACCATTTGGAATGTGTTTGTGGAGCACCCCTTCTATTTTCCCTAAATTTGCCGTTAGATTCAAGAAAACTCCAAACGACTTTTCTTCAGAAATTTTCGAGATAGTTTGGGCTAGATTTTTTACTGCTTCTTTGATTTGGCTTGATAGATCACAAAAACCTATGGCCTCATCTGCTTTAATTTGCGCAAGGATTCCATTGATTTCATCTATCGTTTTGATATCATTTCTTTTCGCCGAGTTTGCGATTTCACTGGCTTTCGATGGCGATCGAGCCTGCCGGGCCTGCATTTCGAGGGCATATTCGTATTGATATAAATTGATTTCTGTATCCGAGGTATGGCCCACTTTGACGAATGGAAAATATAGCATTCTTTTCGCAACAGTTTCATATAACCAATCCAAAATTCTGAATTTATATTCTGGGTCGGAATCCTCAGCCTTGGGGTAGCAAGAGCTCCAAAATGATTCCAGAAATGATCTGAGGAATTCGATGGCCGATGGAATCCCCGAAAATCCCTGAAGAACGACGACTGATTCGATAAACCAGACTAGGATTTGAAGATCTTTCGTCTGATTTTTTAATGCATCTATCGTTAACTTTTCGACCAGTTTCCAGTCGGCTTTTTTGAGATCTCGTTCCCAAACTCCGAGGGAAAGACCATTATCCTCCTCGAATCGAGCATGTTTTATATCATCATAAACTGAGGTTAACGAAACATCGGAACCAATTCCATCGTCCGTCCCCGGAATTTCTGTTAAAATTTCTTCGATGGTATATGTATCAGGAGGCATCATAGAAATCCCCGCTAAAGACTAGTTTTGGACGCACGGTTAGGCTGACCCGGTTATCATCATAGCTCCTCACGATCGAGGTACCTCCGTCATGAATGATCTTCACAGACCCCTGAAGATTTTGGGAGGTAGCGACGGCGAGGGCTCCGCTTCCGCAAGCCTTCGTCCAGCCGACCCCTCTCTCGAAAGTTTTCATCCTAACAAATTCATCAATACATTCGATGAAGTGGATGTTGCATTCAGGAAATTTATTTTTTAGATCAATTACTAAATTGACCATCTTCATATTACATACCAAATGCCTGTTTCCCGTTGAAAGTATCTGATACTCCGAGTCTTTATGTAAAAAAATTGGTTTTTCAGTGAATAATGTGACTTCTTCATCTTCGATGGTAGTCCTATATTCACGATCTGAAACCGTAAAATTGAGTTCCGCCCTATCTCTCGATAAAATTATTCTACCAATGAACAGGGAGGCGGCGCAGATTCCGTTCCCACACATCTCTGCACGCCCACCATCGGCATTGAAAAAATTGATGTTATATCTCGTATCTGTAATTTTGGTGAGCTCCATGACCTGATCACATCCAACCCCAAAATACCGATCTGCAATCAGTTTTGCTATTTCTCCGGTGATGGACGAATCCTCTTCCTTCCTGAGGATGATGATGAAATCGTTTCCGTTCGTCTGGGCCTTGACAAAGCGCATATCTCACGATGCAAAAGAAAATACCGGATGATCCAAAAACGATTTTATACGATCATAGTGGCCTGACCAAGCACAGTTTCCTGGATGAATACCTCTTACGTAAGAAAACTATTTCCCATCGACATGAATTTTTGCCTTCTCAGGTCTCTTCTTAGATCGCTCGATACTTCGAGTGCTCTATTCAGGTACACGGTGATTTCGGCCTTAACTTTGGCGATGGTTTCATCCTTGCTTCTGTGAGCCCCGCCAACCGGCTCCTCAATAATTTTATCGATGACCCCGAGAGATAATAGATCTGGAGCCGTCAATTTCTGAGCCTCCGCGGCGAGTTCGGCCTTCGTATCGTCTTTCCATAAGATGGATGCACATCCCTCAGGGGATATGACTGAGTAGACGGCATGCTCGAGCATCAGGACATAATCTGAGGCGGCGATCGCGATGGCACCACCGGATCCACCCTCACCGATTACGATACTGATGAATGCCGAGTTAATTTGGAAACTCTTTTCCATGCATCTGGCGATTGCCTCGGCTTGACCTCGTTCTTCCGATTCGATTCCGGGAAAAGCCCCGGATGTATCGATGAATGAAATCACCGGTAGGTTAAAGCGGTGAGCCAAATCGAGGAGACGGAAGGCCTTACGGTAGCCTTCTGGTTTTGCCATCCCAAAGTTGTGCTCCAATCTCGATTCGGTATCTCGGCCCTTTTCTTGGCCTATGACCACGCACTTAACTCCGTCTAATTTGGCGAATCCACCGATTATTGCTCTATCTTCAGAACAAATCCTATCTCCGGATAACTCGACGAAATCGGTGAAAATTCCGGATAGATAATCGAGAAACTTCGGACGATCTGGATGCCGGGCTACCTGAACCTTTTGCCACGGTGTTAATTTTCGATATATGTTTCCGAGAAGTTTATTGACCTTCGTCTGCATTTTAGAAATTTCGGAGGCTACATCGATATCACCGAGCCTCGATGCGTCTCTTAGCTCTTTTATCTTGTTTTCGATGGCGAGAACCTGGTTCTCAAAATCTAGAGGGAATGACATATAAGCTAGAGTCTACTACGCAGCGAAAAAGATGGAGGCCGAGGCCGGAATCGGACCGACATACAAGGATTTGCAGTCCTCTGCATAACCATTCTGCCACTCGGCCTTCTTTAAAAAATGCTCGAACGCATTCCCAGATTATATTTTCTTTCGCCGGCATTATCAACAGATCAAAATTAGCTGTATTTTACAAAGCTTAGCATTCATAGGCTACATACATGAGGTTGATAAATAGTATAAGACATTGACATAATAACAAAGCCATAGTATCATGCGCCCACCTTTAGGTATAAAATCAGGGAGTAATAATGAAGAAGTTGATACAGCTAGTGGCCATATTAGGCCTGATAGGAGGCACTATTGCTGCAGACCATACAGAAGAAAGTGGCTTGCCCGGCCCTGACACTGAATCGCCGGGACTCCCGCCAACAGATCCCTTGGATTTCCTGACGCCAAGCTCTACGGACCCGACACTCTGTACCGACCGTGAATTAGATCATCACCGGTTAAGCCAGAATTACCGCTCTGCTGATACCATCTTCCAGGAGCTTTCCCGAGAATATTGTGACAACCCAGAATCGCAGATGTACCAAATTATCTTCTACTACCTCACTGAAACAAATTCAGAGAGCGACACTCACATAATCCTAAGACCGGAGACAATATTTCATAGAATCCCTGTATATCAACCCGATCAACTTGAAACCAACCCGCTTCCTCCATTTTCCTTAGTATTCATACATAATACCGATGGATATCCAGGAGTTCAATTTACTCAACAAACCCAAGAAAGGTACACTCTCAACGTCTGGGAAGTTTCCCCTCAAATCAGATCTCCAACAGGCCGTCTGATCCAATTTATGGTCACCACGCATGGACTCGAGTACGGCGAACACGAATTCTCAGCAACTCAACTCAATCCAGAACTCATGAACATGTTACCACAGACTCCATTTGAAGAGTTCTACATCCCTCGTACATCTGAACACGGATCGGTAACTGCAGTAAAGTGCTGCAAAGCATACCCGTTACCCGGAGGAGGACTGTTCTTCACTAGTCAATCCTGGGTAGTAACCGCAGCACGGGTATCCCTCCATCAATACATGATAGGTATAGGATTAATACCCAGCGAAGATGTCGACGACTCACTATTCATGCCACCAAAGGCCCATCCATACAGACTCCTCCTCGAAGCTTCCGAATCAGGGAGTGAAGATCCAATAGCAGATCAGGAGTATCTCGCAGGAAGTATCCTACAATTCACTCCAGTACCAGAAAAAGAAAGGGTGCGCATCCCAAACACATCGTACTGTATCACAGCCGATCCCTACACAACGGGGGATCCGTTCTACAAAATAATCATCACCGAAGCACAATAGACAGGAGATCCCGATCCGCAGAATTGGCTTGCAGTCTGAAACAGAAGAAAATTGTGCCCCACACCCCCTCAAACCAGCGGTGGGAGAGGTTATTTTACATCTGGAAACTTTTAATTTGACTGGATATCTTCAGGCGATTGGGGTTCTACGGATGCCTCGGGAGGATGTTTCCTTACCCTCCTTGGGCGGCGCCTTTTAACCGGTGCTGGTGCTGGTTCTGGTTCCGCTAAAGCCTCGGGAGGCTGAGCCTCTGGTCTTTTCCTCCTTATTCTTCGCCGGCGTTCTATTGGGGCGGGATTTTGTAGAGTTTCCTCATCTTCGATTGGCGTCGTCTCTTTATCCTGTCGAAACTCTTTGACGACTATTTTACATTCAGAGGATTCTAGAGATTGATTCCCGATTACTTCTATCGAAACATTATACGTCCCCTCCATTTCGGTAACGATTTTCCGTTTCTGATTGAGGATATATAGATCGACTCCTGGAGCTACCTCGACGACGATCGATTTACTCTTCCCATCTAACAAAGAGACCTCAACCTGCCTTATAACTGACAGCGCGATGGATTCGGGGGACAGAACCTTGCCCAGCCCAGCACAGTGTTTACATTTCGTGCAGCTCGCATCGGTAAAGCTCATCCTGAGTCTCTGCCTCGAAAGCTCTAACAAACCGAACTGCGAAATCTTTCCGATTTGTACATTCGATTGATCCTGTTTCATGACTTCACGCATCCTACGCTCGACCTTACTGATCGACAATTGATCTGTCATATCGATAAAATCTATCACTATGATCCCGGCGATATCGCGCAATTTAAGCTGTCTTGCAATCTCGGTTACGGCCTCGAGATTCGTTTTGACGGCCGTCCCATTGATATCCTTCTCACTTTTCGATTTCCCTGAATTGACATCGATCGCCGTCAAAGCCTCGGTAATCCCTATTATGATCGATCCACCCGATGGAAGTGGAACAACTGGATCCAAAATTTCTTTAATTTTTTCCTCGATATCGTAAGAATGAAATAGTGGAATCGGGTTATTTTCGTATAACTTAATCTTTTTAACATGGCTCGGAGTAAATAATTTCATGAACGTTTTGGCTTCCTTATACGCTCCGGCCCCCTGAATCATGATCTCATGCATCGTCCTGCGATACAGATCACGAATCGATCGCTTCACGACATTTCCTTCCTCATAAATCAATGATGGAGTCTTCGCGTTGGTCCGTTTTTCCTTGATTTCGTTCCACAATCTGAAAAGATAATCCAGATCTCGTTTTATCTCCTGTTTATTACAGCTCTCTCCGGCCGTTCGGACGATACATCCCATACCATCCGGCAGGTCGAGGGATTCGATGATTTCCCTCAGCCTGACTTTCTCGGTAGCATCCAACCTCTTCGAAACACCCGGCCCCTTGTTCTTTGGAGAATTCGGTATGAGGACGCAATATCTTCCCGGAAGACTAATAAAAGTCGTAAAG
Source organism: Holosporales bacterium (assembly GCA_031266385.1). Taxonomy (GTDB): domain Bacteria; phylum Pseudomonadota; class Alphaproteobacteria; order RUG11792; family RUG11792; genus JAIRNI01. Next base: position 788 of record JAISBC010000002.1, on the reverse strand, counting down.
AAAGCGCACTTATTTCCACGGACCTCCTTCTCAGCCTGGACCAGGACGATCTGCTTCGTCGAGATTACATTCTGTATTTTGAAATGCTTCGGTAATCCACGCAATGGATTGGATCGTTTTTCTTCATCGTCTTCGGATTCGATTTGCTGCCCTCCTCCGTTCGTCGATGTCGGACGCGGATTGTTCTTATTGAAATATTCATAATGAATTTCGGAGAGAGGTAAAAAACCGTGCTTTTCGGCACCATAATCTATAAAGGCGGCCTGAATGGACGGCTCAATCCTGACGATCTTCGCGAGATATATATTCCCCTTAATCGGGCGTCTATCCGAATGTTCAACCTCGAAATTCTCCAATTTCCCGTTTTCATCCAGGATCGCGATTCGCGTTTCATCTTCATATCGAGCATCGATTAATAGTCTTCCTGACATCTCAACAAAACCCCAACCAAAAATCGCTGCCAAAAATTAAAGGGTGGCACCGACACATATAACGACTATATCAAATCCGACGCGTATATTGGCCCCAACTCTTCACGAGAAATCTCGGCCAATACAGAGCATCATGTACGCATGATAGATCAATTTTGAAAGCAATGCAGCATTTTTTAACGATTAGTCTCAGCACCACACAAGTTATGGGTTTTCTGATGTTTAAAGGATAAAATACCCCCACCCCCTGAATCATTTAAAAAGGTTATAATCCACGCTTACGTTATCAGATAGTATTATCCACGTTTAATCTGTACACATATTAGAGAGGTACAACGGATTGAGAAGATGAGTTGA
>JAISBC010000001.1 GCA_031266385.1 Holosporales bacterium | reverse complement strand
TCAACTCATCTTCTCAATCCGTTGTACCTCTCTAATATGTGTACAGATTAAACGTGGATAATACTATCTGATAACGTAAGCGTGGATTATAACCTTTTTAAATGATTCAGGGGGTGGGGTATTTTATCCTTTAAACATCAGAAAACCCATAACTTGTGTGGTGCTGAGATGCAGACCTGCGCCCTCTTGACGTGTAAATGTTATTATGTAACAATGAGCGGAGTTGTAGTGGGTTATCTGTGGTTGCTCGATAATGGCCGTCCCAAAGAAGAAGACTTCGAAATCAAAGAGAGGAATGAGGAGGTCTCATGATTTTGATACACCCGTTACCGTCGCTTTCTGTGATAATTGTGGTCGGGCCATCATGCAGCATAACATCTGTAAGTTTTGTAATACCTATAACGGTCGGAATACGAAAACCGGCAATCAGGCTGGCCTAGTGTAGCCTCAGCGTTCCAGTTCTGTGGAGTGTTCTTTTTTTGCCGTGGTGAGTGATGGTTAGGGTTGCCGTCGATATGATGGGAGGTGATCTCGGGGTTGACTCCAACGTCGCTGGAATTCGTCGTTTTTGCCTGGATAATCGTCCGACTGACATTTCCTTCGATCTTTTCGGTAATATCGCTCCCATCGAGGCCGCCATCTCTAAACTGGGCGATTTTCCTTCTGATTTGTGTACCCTCCATGATACGGGAGATCGGACGATTTCATCCGAAGAACGCCCATCAATCGCCATCAAGAAAGGTGGCGGGACTAGCATGTTCGAGGCAATTTCCCACGTCGCTCTCGATCGGGCGGATGTCGTAGTATCATCCGGGAATACTGGGGCCTTCATGGCCCTCGCGAAAATCATTATCGGGATGATCTCAGATATTAGCAGGCCGGCCCTTGTCAGCATCATCCCAAATATTAGGGGCAGGAGTGTCATGCTCGATCTCGGCGCCAATACCGATTGCTCGGCGACTCAACTCGCTCAGTTCGCCGCGATGGGCTCAGCGGCCGCGAAAATTCTTCTCGATATCGAGAGCCCGTCGGTAGCCCTCCTCAATATCGGGACGGAACGCTCGAAGGGGACTGATACCCTAGATGAGGCTTATAAAATTCTGGAGAATAATGGTAACATCAATTTCGTTGGGTTCATCGAGGGGACCGACATCTCGAAGGGGACATCAGATGTCATCGTAACCGATGGATTTTCTGGGAATATCTCGCTGAAGACGATGGAAGGCACAATAAGATATCTCCTACACCTCGCCAAAGAGGAAATCGACAAAAGTCTTATCTGTAAGCTAGGATGCTTCCTCTGTCGAGGGATGATGATCTCGATTAGGAATTCGTTGGATCCGAGCCGGCATAACGGGGCCCCGCTCCTCGGCCTCAGAAAGGTCGCGATAAAAAGTCATGGAGGAGCCGATGCTTTCGGATTGGCGAATGCTATCTCGGCGGCCGTGACGTTCGCCAAATCCAATTTCATTCCGAGTATGACTGAGGTATTGGCCTCTCTCAAAACGGCAGTATGAAGACGGTAATAAACAGCATCGCGACGCATTTACCATCGAAGGTGGTTACCAACGACGATCTATCAGATACCCTCGATACATCACACGAATGGATTTTTACGAGAACTGGTATCGAGAGGCGTCACCTAGTCTCAGATGGCGAATTTGCTTCCGATCTGGGGATCATAGCCGCGAAAAAGGCCATTGAACAGGCTGATTTTGATCCAGCAAAGCTGGAGGCAATAATAGTCTCGACGACGACGGCGGATCGCCACTTTCCATCATGTGGAGCCAGGATTCAGGGAGAAATAGGAGCAACGAAAGCCTTTGCCTTCGACGTTGGGGCCGCCTGCGCTGGATTCATTTATAGTCTGGCCATCGCGGATAGCCTAATCAAGGGATCAAATCTGAACAATATATTGCTGGTATGCTGCGAAACTCTCTCCCGTTTCGTCGATTGGACAGATCGTTCGACCTGCGTTCTGTTCGGAGATGGAGCGGGGGCCCTCCTCCTACAATCATCAGAGGATGATCATCAGGGGCTCATCGCGACGAAGCTATATACCGACGGATCAAAGGAAAAACATGATAGCATCCTCGCCCATAGCGGCCCACAGAATGGTCACAGAGGGTATACGACCATGAAAGGTCGATCAGTCTTCAAATATGCGATCGAATATATGGATCAATCGGTATCAGAAATTTTAACTGAAAATAACATGACATTCGATGATATCGACTGGATAATTCCTCATCAAGCTAACCGCAGAATCCTGGAATCTTTATGTAAAATGAAAAATTTTCCAACCGAAAAAATGATCATCACAACGAATGAACATGCGAATACATCGTCTGCATCGATACCACTCGCGATGGGGTATGGAATCGAGAACGGCAAGATTAAGCGAGGTCATACGATCCTGCTGACAGCCCTCGGGGCTGGGCTGGTTTGGGGATCGGCGATACTAAGATATTGAGCAACTTTGCTCTTAAAAAGTATAGGAGAATTGGTATGCAATACGATACGAACAATGTGTTTTATAAAATAATTCATAAATTAATAGATGCTAATATCGTTTTGGAGGGAGAGCACTACCTGGCAATTCACGATATAGCACCCAGGGCTCCGGTCCACATCCTCATGATTCCAAAAGGAAATTATGTCGATTACAATGATTTTGCTACGAACGCATCTCCAGAAGAGATAATCGATTTTCATAGCGGATTATCTAAGATTATTGAGATGATGCAACTAAACATCGGTGGATTTAAACTGATCTCTAATGCCGGAGCGTTCGAATACCGCTCACTCGAAAGGCAACAAGTAATGCATATGCACGTTCATATTCTGGGAAATCTTCACTCCGAATGATGATCGAAGGAAACACTTTTATGGAAAATTCTCATGAAAAAAAATGAAATAAAGGAATTAAAAGACTCTGTTTTCCTACCGAAAACGAGCTTCCCAATGCGGGGGAATCTGAAGCATCTCGAACCGTCCATTGTTGAAGAATGGAATAATGGGAATCTTTTTCAAATGATTCAAGATATTTCAAAAGGTAGGAAGAAGTTTATCTTACATTTCGGTCCACCATATGCGAATGGACATATTCATATAGGACATGCCCTAATCGGAATCTTAAAGGATGCGGTCGTTAAATCGTATAGGATGGCCGGATATGATGCACCACTGGTCATCGGCTGGGATTGCCATGGTCTGCCAATCGAATGGAAAATAGAAGAACTGTATTTAAAACAGAAAAAGAAACGAGAAGATATTCCAATTTCAGAATTCATGTTGAAATGTAGGGAATTCGCTGAGTATTGGTCTGGAATTCAGAGAGAAGAATTTAAAAAGCTCGGGATTATCGCGGATTTCCAGAATTCTTACAGCACGATGCACAGGGAATCGGAAGCAACAATCTGTACCAAGTTTTTTGAGATCGTCCGAAAGGGGCTAGTGTACCGCGGGAAAAAACCGGTAATGTGGTCGGTCGTTGAAAAAACGGCCCTAGCTGAGGCTGAGCTGGTTTATCAAGATAAAATAAGTGATGCCATTTTCGTTAAATTCCCGATTATTGAGGCTAAGGATAAAGGATTAATCGGGACATTCGCCGTGATCTGGACGACGACTCCTTGGACGATTCCTGGAAACAAGGCCATCGCTTATTCAAAGGATTTCGAATACTCAGTCATCAAGGTCGATGAGGCCCAATATATCATGGCGACCGGCTTGGTGGGGCCCGTATTACAGGAAATTGGAATCCAGGAGTATGAGATAGTAAAAACTTTATCGGGAAGTGAGCTGGATGGAATAGTCTGTAATCATCCCCTGAAAAACCTCGGCTTTGATGACAGGATCAGATTGCTACCGGCCTCTCATGTTACGATCGATACGGGGACGGGACTCGTTCATACAGCCCCCGCCCATGGCCTCGAGGATTTTATGCTGGGAAAAGAATATGATCTCCCGATTGAGAATGTCGTCGAAGCAGATGGGCTGCTATCCGATAGCCTGCCTCATTTTCAGGGTGAACATGTATTTAAGGTCAATCCAAAGATCATAGAAGAATTGGATAAATCCGGGAATCTACTGTATGCATCTAAATTGACGCATAGTTATCCTCATTCCTGGAGATCTAATGCCCCCCTCATTTTCAGGACCACAACGCAGTGGTTTATATCGATCTCGGATATTCGAGAAAAACTGCTATCTGAGATAGATAAAACTGAATGGTTTCCTAGCGAATATGTAAATCGAATCAGAAGTATGGTCGAAAAACGCCCGGATTGGTGCGTATCGAGGCAACGCATCTGGGGTGTTCCAATCGCTCTATTCACCGATAAAAAGACGAATAATATTTTGGTGGATGATGACGTATTCAATAGGATCATAGAAACCTTCAGAAATGAGGGAATAGAATCGTGGCATACTAAACCGGCCTCATATTTCCTCGGAGAAAAATATGATCCAAATGATTATGTACAAATAACCGATACGTTGGAAGTATGGTTCGATAGCGCCTGTTCTCATCACTATGTTCTGGAGCATAGACCAGATCTCGAATGGCCAGCCGATTTATATTTCGAAGGATCTGATCAACATCGTGGTTGGTTCCAGTCTTCTCTGGTCGAATCGGTTTGTACGACCGGACGGGCCCCGTATAAACAGGTTGCGACGAACGGATTCGTCCTCGATAAAGACGGAAGGAAAATGTCGAAATCTGTGGGGAATGTGGTATCTCCAGATGATATCATTGGTAAATTGGGAGCCGACATCCTGAGGCTCTGGTGCCTCAATTCCGATTATTCAGAAGATATGCGGATTGGAGATGAAATCCTGGGAAGGCAGCAGGATGTTTATCGGCGCTTTAGAAATACGTTAAGATACTTGCTGGGGGTAATATCTTGCTATGATCCCCTCATAACGGTCGATTACAAAGATTTGCCGGACCTCGAGAAGGTTATCCTTCACCAACTGTATGAACTCGATTCTCTCCATAAAGAATCAATAAAAAAATACGAATTTCAGCGCTTTTGCTCTGCATTGCATTCATTTTGTGCCAATGATTTGTCGGCCTTCTATTTTGATATTCGAAAGGATACGGTGTACTGCGATGATGAAAATAATATTAAGAGGCGTTCATGTATTAATGTCATGAACGAACTCTTCGTTTTTATTTCACACTGGTTAGCTCCAATTCTATCATTTACGGCGGAGGAGGCCTGGCTCTGCTATCCGATGAATGTTAAAAAGAAAAGCGTCCACATGTGTATATTCCCAGAAATTCGTGAGGAATGGTATAATCCAGAGATAGTATCGAGATGGCAATTTATTAGAGAGATTAGAAAGAGTATTACCGAGTCGCTTGAGATCGAGAGATCAGCGAAGATGATAGGTTCCAGTCTCGAGGCTGAGGTCCAGATATACATCACCAATCATCCAGAAAAAATAAAACAATTGGCCGGAATAGATTTGGCCGAATTAGCGATAGTGTCTAAGGTATCGGTAATAGGAGCACAGATGCCACATAACGCCGCAAATCACGAGGATACTGGAGTCGGAATAGTGGTCATGAAGGCCTCCGGTACGAAATGTGAAAGATGCTGGAAGGTATCGACTGAGGTATCGAAACACGATACCCAACAATACGGCGAAGTTATTGTCTGCCCAAGGTGTTTAACTAAGGTGTCTAAAAAAGACATTCACTTGTATGATTAATTATCGTGAACTTCTCCACAGTCATAATACTTGGAAAGCACGTAAATCCAGCGTACAACGCCACTGTGGTTGATGCTCAGACAATATTGTTATGGATAATGCTAGTTTCATAAACTTAATCCTATAGAACATTTCTGAAGTTGGTTAAAGAGACAAATTAGGAATGTGATTCATAATTTTACTTCTTTAGATGAAGAAATTAGACCTCCTCCCCCCTCCCCCTTTACTATACACTCCGCTTCTGTGCTCCGTGTCTCCTACCAAAAACTCTGATTCTGAAGATTTGGAAGGAGGCCTAATGTTTTGTAAGAAATTTTTCTTATTAATATTAGTAACTTATTAACTATTTGTATCGAATGATTTTAAAAAATTCAAAATATATTGTTATATAAGTTATAAAAATGATATTATATTATAAATCGCCGAGTGATTCTCGCGATGGATTAAGAAGATATTGGGGAGGAAAGAAGACATGCGATTATTGCATTTGTGTAGTATAGCTTTGACGATAATATCTTGCAGCCACATATGTCGGGCGTGTCATGCGGATTGTGAGAAGCCTGGTCCTGGTACGCCGGATGGGTTAATGTATGCTCTGAAACAGACGACAGGACAAGTCATGTTATGTCGGAAAGAAGGCTGCCCAGCAAGCTTAGCAATTAAACTTCAGGAACTTTTGCAGGCTTCCTTTAATGATGCGAGTATAGGTATTTGGCTTCAACTTTTCCCAGACGATATAGTTTCTTGGATGGCTCGGCTTAGTAGCAATGATCGTAAGAAATATGGAAAGGAGATCCTGGAGCTCTTAGGCTATCACCATCACCACAAGGACGAAGGTGAAAATTGTCATGGTAACCCGCTAATATTCGCTCCTAACCCTATTCCAGATGCTATATTGGAAGATGCTCTCGCGCTTCGTAATTACCGATTGAGTCACCTGCCTCTGACCCCATGGCTCGCGGAATATAAACGGATCATCCACACACCTCTGCCCAAAGTTTTCGAAAACTTATCTTTTGTACTATCTGGAAAACTCTATTATCTATCACTGGATAAACCTACAAATCCAGATAATATCGGTGCATTTGTTGAGGAATTAACAACTATTCGCTCCAAGGCGCAAGATACTTTTGACCAAAACAAAGCGCGAATCCTAACTCTTTGTCCGAAAATTTCAGACCTCCTAGATGAGATACAAGACGATGAAAATTTTACATTTACTCGATACGTCACTGGAATAAATGAGGTCGAACCAGAACACCAGAGACGTATCCTAAGAGAAAAAGGCTGGAAGTTGTTTCTCATGGATTCCTCGATAAAAATGCTCCAATCTGCTGGGACCCGTCTCACGGGAGCAGAAAAACCCAACAGCCTCCCGGGCCTTCTACAACAAGTAGTCACCAGAATCAAGCCAGTGAACATACCAAAATTCGCTTCGAGATTTGGGCATCGTCTGGAAGAAATTATTGGATTCCTCCCGAACATCGAATTCGAGACAGCTCTCTGGTTAATGCAAAGCCCTCGAGTAAAACCCGAATTAATGCGAATTATGGGAAAGGACGCATTTGATAAGCTTCCTCTGTATTGATTACCTACAGTGATCGTAGCGATGTTTTTGCCAGATGGAGATACACGCTACGATCGTTCCGAAGACATTGCTCAAGACCACATATTTGTCACCCCGCATATAGAATACCCCATATACAGCCCACGATACCGAGCAGACGAGGCAATTCAACAGCATGATCATCGAAATATCATTGGTAGATTTTGTCTTGAATGATTTATAGACCTGAGGGGCCATCCCGACTACCGTCGTAATCGATGCTACCCCCCCTAAAAAATTTTCCCAAAAAACCATTGTACTACTGAGGCCTAAAAATCAATCACTCTTGATTCTGAGAATCTTCCTTCTCCTTCATCGCGAGCCCCAGGATGTCACCGAGCCTAGCGCCACTCTCCTGAGATGATCCAAATTTTTCGAGATCCTCTTTTTCGCGCTTAATTTCGAGCCCCCTGATCGATAAGTTGACGACTCGAGCGATCTTATCTACCCCAAGGATCATGGCCTCTATCTTATCGCCGACGGAAAGGACATCTGATTTCTGCCCCATACGGTCGCTCGAAAAATTCTCTTTTTTGATGAATCCTGGCAATCCATTTTCCAGGGTTACATCGACGCCGGCCATATGAACTTCTTTAACAGTCGCCAATACCGTCTCACCCTTTTGATCATTCAAGAGCTCGATACCCGCTCGGGGATCATTTTCCAGCTGCTTGATCCCCAGGCTAATCCTCTCCTTCTCGGGATTTACATCCAGAACGATAACTTCAATCTGCTGCCCTTTTTGTAGGTCCTTCGACTTGTCATCTTTATTACCAGAATTCCAGGAAACATCTGAGATGTGAACCATCCCATCCAGGAGCTCGGTCACTCCAACAAAAATTCCGAATTCAGTAATATTCTTAACGACACCCTCCAGCTTCGTCCCGATCGGATGTGTCTCGGCAAACTGCCTCCAAGGATTTTCTTGGCACTGCTTAAGCCCGAGGCTAATCTTCCTCTTCGCCGGATTTACGTCTAATACGACGACTTCGACCTCATCTCCGATCGAAACTAATTTACTGGGATGAACATTTTTCCTGAGCCAGCTGAGCTCGGTTATATAAATCATTCCCTCGATGCAGTCTTCGAGTTCTACAAATGCCCCATAATCAGTAACATTCGAAATCCGCCCATTGTAGCGATCCCCGATGATATAGCGCTGCTCGACGCCTTCCCAAGGAGTCTTTACCAGCTGCTTCATCCCGAGAGATATCCTGCCGGTGTCCTTATTAAACTTCAGGATCTGAACCTGAACGCTATCGCCGACCTTGACCATCTCGGCCGGAGAAGCGACCCTCTTCCACGACATATCCGTGACGTGCAGCAGCCCATCGATACCACCAATATCTACGAAAACCCCATAATCCGTAGTATTTTTGACGATACCTTGGATTATCATTCCTTCCTCGAGTTTTGAGATAATCTCAGATCTCGCCTCATTTCGTGCGGTCTCTAGGACTGCTCTCCTCGAGACGACTATATTATTTCGTGTCTTGTCCATTTTTAAGACTTTAAATGGCTGTGGAACATTTAATAGTGGCGTAATATCTTTTACGATCCTGAGGTCAACTTGGCTGCCCGGTAAGAATGCCGTCGTCCCAGAAATATCGACGGAAAATCCACCGTTAGTCCTACCGATGATGAATCCCTCGACTACCGACCCGCTCTCCATATGAACTTCAATCTTTTTCCAGACGGCCTCTCTCCTTGCCTTTTCTATGCTCAGAATGGGTTCTCCATTCCTATCTTCAAAACGCTCCACGAAAACTTCAAGAGTATCTCCGATGGAAAGGGTATCGACCCCCTTCAGCGCCTTAATATCATTAACATTTAGGAGCCCCTCAGCCTTGAGACCAACATCCACGATGGCATAATCATTTCTAAGGGCAACGACTATGCCGGTTACGACCCTTCCCTCGATCGCATCTTCTCCGAAGTTAGATTCATCTAAAAGACTAGCAAAACTCAATTTCTCAGTGGATTGGTTAGAGCTCATAATCACCTGGATCGCTCGCAGAAATCTGCCACACTCTGGCAGATTGGCAAGCCAAAAAAACTGCCATCATCGCTCAATAGTGTAGCAAAAAATAAAGCAACTCGGTAGAGGGACAATTGAGATGTTGAGAGTTTTCAGCCAAAGATAAATGAGCTCTGCAATTACTGATACATTGCCTGTTATAATGGTTTGTAACAAGCTTAAAAGCGAATACTTCGTAAACAACGGTATCTATTTCGTAGATAGTAATGAA
>JAISBC010000046.1 GCA_031266385.1 Holosporales bacterium | reverse complement strand
GTAGAGTTGCATCGAGCTCCAGGAGAGCATGTACAGTTCTCCCTCTTGGAGGGTTCATAAGCTGAATCGATAGACCTTATTGGAATGATAGATTCGTTTTTTGCAGTCAGAAGCCTATGGATCATCGATAATCGTACGGTTGGTAGAGCATATGGCTCGGATACGAGAAGGTCTATTACATTTTGATTTTGCTATGAGAATCTATCTCTAATTGCTAAACTAATCCCGTTAGTATCGGCGGACCGAATGAATGAGCAAATCTTTTACGAAGAGGCGGCGGAAGCGGCGTTCTTTTTTCGGTATTTTTTTTAGATACTTTTTTTACTCGGCGATTTTCGGATTCGTCGCCGTATTCTGTGTTTTATTGTATTTTTCAAGTGGGCTGCCTGACCTGAAAAATCTGAAGACCGAAATCCGCAATCCTTCCGTGACGATCCAAACTTACGACGGAAAAATAATCGGCTCATACGGAGATCTATACGAAGATGTAATCAGTATTTCGGAGCTCCCAAAACATGTCATCGCGGCCTTCATGGCCGTCGAAGATAAAAGATTTTTCCAGCATTTTGGAATCGATTTTATAGGATTCGTAAGGGCGGCATATAGAAACTACATATCCGGTAAAGTCGTTCAGGGAGGATCGACCATTACTCAGCAGCTCGCGAAAAATATTCTGATCGGTGAGGGGGTTGTTACTCATTATGATCGATCGATTTCTCGAAAGATAAAGGAATTGCTCCTAGCGATGTGGCTCGAACATAAATTTACAAAATCCGATATTCTAATGATGTATTTGAATCGAGTCTATTTCGGGGCCGGTACATATGGAATCGATGCCGCCTCGAGGAAGTATTTCGATAAATCTGCCAAGAATTTGAGTATTTTCGAGTCAGCGATATTAGCTGGCCTTTTAAAGGCTCCATCTAAATATAGCCCCTCTAATCATCCAAATTATGCGCACGAAAGGGCCATGATCGTCCTCAAGGCGATGGAGGAGCAAGGATTCGTCAAGAGCGCCTCAGAAATCGAAAAACAACAGGCTGAGGCCGCCTTCGAGCATGATAACAAATCGAATAAAGGATATATGTATTATTGCGATTATGTTTATGAACAGGCAAAGAAAATACTCGGAGATATAGAAGATGATATCATAATCGTCACTACTTTTAACGAGGACATCCAAAAGGCAGCGGAAGAGTCCATCGAATTCTATCTCAGAACTGAAGGAGAGAATTACAAATTCTCACAGTCTTCGTTCATATGTATGAGCAGAGATGGGGCAATCATCTCGATCGTCGGTGGAGCCAACTATACGACGACCCAATTTAACAGGGCGACCCAGGCCGTCCGGATGCCCGGATCTGCCTTCAAAATTTTCGTCTATGGGGCGGCCCTGGAATACGGCTATCAACTCGACGATATGATTCAGGATACTCCCGTTTCAGTTGGCGGCTGGAGCCCAAGTAACTATAAATGGAAATCACGTGGACAAATCTCAGTTCTAACTGGATTTACCCACTCGGTAAATTCCGTTAGTGTCAGGCTTGCTCAATCAGTCGGGCTAAAAAGAATCGCTAATTTCGCGAAGAAACTCGGTATCTATGACGTCTCGACGCACGATCTTAGTGTCGCCCTCGGGACGACTCCGTTGACCCTCAAGGATCTGACGGCCGCCTATACATCCTTCATGGATGGAATGCCCATCTGGCCATATTGTATCACTGAAATTCGAACGAAAGATGGAAAAATTTTATATCAAAGGAAAAAGGAAAGAATGAAACCCATACTGGATAATGAACTTCTCCGTGGGTGCCAGGCCCTTTTACATTCTGTCGTACAGAATGGGAGCGGGCGCGCGGCTAAGGTAAATAATGATGTCTATGGAAAGACGGGAACCAACGAAGATTCTGATGCCTGGTTCATCGGATTCTATAATCCTGCGAAGAACAAAGAATCTGGATTTTCGTTTGGCGTTTGGCTAGGAAATGATACACATAACGTAAGGATGGCCCCAAATTCAACCGGTGGCAGGATTCCAACGAGGGTCATCGCCCGCATCCTGAATAACGTATTAAACCCGTCTCAGCCGGTTGACAATGAGACGGTCATCGGGGAAATCTACGATAAATCTCAGGAGTCGCCATCGAAAAGCCTCGGAAATCTTCTGGGTGATATATAGCATGGAACGTCCCAGCTGGCTGCGAATTAGGATTCATGACCAACCTAAGTTTAACGATACTCTACGAGTCGTCAAGGAAAATGCTGTAAGGACCGTCTGCGAGGATGCTTCGTGTCCGAATCTGAATGAGTGCTGGGCCAATAGGACCGCCACATTCCTGATAATGGGTGAGTTCTGCACACGAAACTGTGGTTTTTGCGATATTAAAAACGGGAGGCCACAGCCTCTCGATCAGGATGAACCAGAAAAAATAGCTCAGGCAGTCCGAGATCTCGGCCTAAAATACGTCGTCCTGACCTCGGTGACCCGTGACGATCTGCCTGATGGAGGGGCTCAACATTTTAGTGATGTGATAATGGCCCTTCACAATTTGGGCCTCGAATTAAAGGTAGAGGTGCTTACTCCAGACTTTCAGAATTGCATGGATAGCGCCATATCAATCATCTTAGAAGCAAAACCAGTCGTTTTCGCTCATAACCTGGAAATTGTAAAAAAATTTCATCATCTCGTTAAGAAAAAACCATCCAGCTATGAAATATCGATGAATTTCCTGGAAAAATTACGCGGGATGGTTACTACGAAGACCGGAATAATGGTGGGGATCGGGGAATTGAAGAGCGACGTTCTCGAATGTATAGACGAGGTAGCTGCGGTCGGGGTCGATATCATGACGATCGGGCAATATCTATCCCCATCTCGAGAATTACACTATCCGGTCGCGAGATTCGTTTCGCCGGACGAGTTTGAGGAGTATAAGGATTATGGAGAACGAAGAGGAATCAAATTGGTATGTTCTGGGCCATTAGTTCGTTCTTCCTATAGAGCTCGAGAATCGTTCCAATCGGTATGCAATTTGTTGAAATAATTCTGAATATTTTGATGGTGGGGACGGGGATCATTCTTTGTATCCAGGATTTTTCTAGGCAAGCTGTGAATCTATTGGTCCTGGTAATTTTCACGATTAGTTGTTGCTCGAGAACAGTATTTGGTCATATTCCATGCTATTGGCCATTCGTGATATTAGTCATCATAGGTATTATCTACCGTTTTATACGCAAACGATCTGCATTTGGATTAGCCGATTACATCGCCACCTTCGCGATCTCATTCATAATATCTTCCGATAATTGGCATATATTTCTGATGCTCTGCGGATGGATTGGAATATTAATCGGAATTATCCAAAAATCTAACGAAACTAATCATATCCCATTTATCCCTGCTATTCTCATATCAGCATTAATCACGAGGATACAGCTATTAGACTTCTTCCAAATCCCCCACAATCAGATCTATTACTAGGAGACACGGAGCACAGAAGCGGAGAGGATAGTAAAGAGGGGGATAGTGTAGAATTAGGGAGGGGGTCTATTGGGAGGAATTGCGCTGGATTGAGAAAAAGGTACATTCTGTCGTGGATTTTTGCTCGTACCTCGTTTTTGGCCAGTCTGATTCCGAAGGCCTGGACTCATCATTTACCATATTTTCGATCGCAAATTTCTCGGCGAGAACTGGGGCGGTGAGAACTTTCCTCACCCACTCGGCGTATTGCGAGCAATCGGTCGCGATTCGGAAGAAGCCGCCATTTCGTAATATCCTATAAATTTCGAGGACTGTTTTTTCCTGTACAAACCTCCGGTATACATGCTTTCTTTTTGGCCACGGATCCGGAAACAGTAAAAACACGTACTCGAGAAAATTATCAGGAATTTCTGGAATTAATTTTCGAGCATTTCCTTGAAATATTCTTATATTTCGAATTCCTGCTTCGTCAATTTTCGATAAAAGAGAAGCGATTCCATTGACAAAAAATTCGCAACCTATGAATAATTTAGAGGGATTAGTGCTGGCGAGTTGAAATAAGTGTTCCCCACTGCCGAATCCAATTTCCAATGAAATATTCTGGTAAGCCGATAGTATTTCCGGATCGAAAGATGCGATCGAAATAGATGGCAGCAAACTTTCGAATAGCCCAGCCTGCCTCTGCGTTAATGCTCGATTCTTAACCCTTCCATACAATTTCTCAACACTCGGACGATATTTTATTTCTTCCATACCCTTATTCTTATGGGGCATTCGTCGGTGGGCTCGACATCGACCGATAGTCCACACGATGTGGCCAGGTGTTTCAGATAGACCGCGAAGACGTTCACTGAATCTTCTTCGACATCCATCCGAAAAGCGTTTTCGATGTCAGATGGTAGCATTCTATCCCTGTTTCTAACGCTGATCACGACCTCAACTTCATTCTCGCTAGATATCAAGATTTCATCTTTCGGTTTGCAGGATTTAGAGGCTATATACAGGATTCCACATAAAATCTTCTCACGATTATGATCAGCAGCGGATGAGGTCAGAATGAGGCCATCATCCTTCACGATGATTCGTTTCGATGACGCTATATCGAGCATAATGTCCGATAGATTTTCCGTATGCCCACTAATGGCGTACATATTCCGGAAGAATCGGAGCGTCAAGGACAGCAATTGTACGTTACGGAGTAGCTCCCTCGTCTCGTCGGAACTCACGACCAAATCCTCACATACGAACTGAACGGCACTTAAATGATTGGCCAATTCGTGGCAGATTTTAGCGGCCGTAAATTTCGCGAGTGCTAATTGAGACATACCCAAAAGGTCGATAACTACGACAAAATCCTCGATAAGAGACAGTAATAGATTTTACGAAATAATGCAACAGTCTTTAAGTATACCAGCTTAGCACCCCACATGTCTTGCTTATGCGAAGAAAACTTATAAAATGCTCCTAAAGTTGTTTGGCCAGAGACATAAATCGTGAGCATTTCATCAGGTAGTATCGTCAACGTTTCAGACA
>JAISBC010000045.1 GCA_031266385.1 Holosporales bacterium | reverse complement strand
TGTCTGAAACGTTGACGATACTACCTGATGAAATGCTCACGATTTATGTCTCTGGCCAAACAACTTTAGGAGCATTTTATAAGTTTTCTTCGCATAAGCAAGACATGTGGGGTGCTAAGGGTGCAGGCCATGCACGAGCTCGGGGAAATGTTGATTTGCTGGATCGAATAAACTACACTGCCGATCACCACTAAAATTTTTACGATCGACTGGGGCATATATGGTAGGGAGCTTATTCTCTAGAAAAATTACGTACTTCGGGGCGGTTATACTGAGTATCTTCGCCCTCTGGGCCATCAAAAATTGCATCAAAGATACGATCGTTGAGGGGGATCCGAATTCGATCTGGGTGACCGTCCTGGAGGATGATGCCGTCCTAAAAGAGATCATCAATTCCGACGTGATGCAAAGATTAAAAAAAATAGATCAGTCCGGTCCGCCGAGGTATTTTGGCCCCAAACTTCCGGCCTTTTCGAGGTTTGATCATTCAATCGGTGTTCTGGCCTTACTTCGGAAAACTGGAGCTTCCAGGCTCGAGCAAATCAGCGGCCTCCTGCACGATGCTTCCCACACGGCCTTCTCTCACATCGGGGATTATTTATTCGCGAAGAAGGTCATGAATTACACAGAAAAGAGCTACCAGGATTCAACTCATCTTACTTTTCTAAAGAATAAGGCCGGTACGCTCCTGAAAAAACTAGGAATAAGGGTCGAAGATATTGACCCGGATTGTGGAGAATTTACTAGATTAGAGCAACCATTGCCGGATATGTGTGCCGATCGCATTCAATATAACATTCATACTGGCCTCGTATTCAGGTTCATCTCCTATCGAGAGGCGCGTGATATCGTCGATGACTTACAGTTCAAGGATGGGAAGTGGCTCTTCACGAATCCTGCCATCGCCAAAAAATTTGCTACCCTCTCCGTGCGATTTACACAGGAATTCTGGGGAGCAAAATGGAACGTAATGATGAATATTCACATGAAAAATGCCGTCAAAAGAGCCATAAAATTGGGGTTAATTACCGAAGAAGATATCTATTCGACCGATGATTTAATCCTGGACAAATTACTCGGCAGTGATGACGAGATCATTAAGCTTAATCTGGCTCGCTGCGATAAGCACGAGGAAGAAGTCGATGACCCATCCTTCATAACGGAAGTATTTCGCCCGAAATTCCGGGGGATCGATCCTCTGGTGCTAACCGACGGAAAACTGGTCCGGCTGTCAGAGATCGACTCAGAATTTAAGGAGTATTATGAATCCGTGAAGAAATGGTGCAAAAAGGGATATACGATTAGATCCAGTTACTCTTAAAGCCCGAGAGCAAGCCCCTAAAAAATAGCAGAGGAATACGTTGAATACGAACTGATCTCTTTGGGGGAACTTACAGCTCTTAATAATATTTTGCTATGTGAACCTGGGGAGATTAGGGGGAGGGGCGCTGTTCTTAGGGTTACTTGCGAGGACTCCAGGGGAAGATTATCAGGGATGCTCTTGATGGACGTCGTCTACTCGGACCTGGATTCCTGGATATCTGAAGTTGTTGTCAGGGACTCCATGGAAGTAGCGTGATCTTGAGGAGTATGGATCTGGTCTTTGTGCTTGATAGTGATTCGCTGATCTGGCGAGATTGGTGAGTTGTGCTTCCAGAATATCTTGGCGGATGTGAAATAATTCGGCAGCATGACGTGCTAACTCCGATAGTTCGTGGAAGGGTTGGTAGTTGGGAGTTAAGCTCATCAACCTCCTACAAGCTATGACTGCGGGGGCTGCGAACGATCCAGTCTCTCCTAGTACCTCGAGTAAATACTGCCCAAACGGACTTTCTGGTCTGAATTGCGACCTAACGTAATGTCTGCACCCAGCTTCGTATTGGGCTCTTAACCACATGAAGTGCCTCTGGAAGATGCGAAGGGCTAGACCGTGTTCTATGGCCCTTTCTTGATAGTATCTTTCTAAAAGGAAGAAGCTGGTAACCTGGCGTGGGGAGTTCGGGATGGCGAATGGGGTTAATTCTTGTACTAAATGCTGCATTTGTTCAGGGGTAGCATTAGGGTCAAACGTTATTATGTGGAAAAAGTTCTTTAATTGAGGTGGTAGATCTCGAAAGAATTGGTCACCGAGATATGGGCACACTCTTAAAGCGTCTTCCCGTTCGAGAGATGGCAGCAATCCAAAATCTATATCTGTAGGTAATCTTGCAGCCATGCCATATCTGGTATAATAATCTATGCCTGGCTGTGTTGCGGCCTTTTGCTGCTCAATCAATCGAATGCTAGCTCTAGCAACTGGAAATCCGTAAGGGCTGACAAACAACTGTCGGACCTTCCGGAAAGGGTCTTCGAAGGAGAACCACGGCATTGCCTCTAATGCTGCCCGCAATGTCGCATTGATTCGACCAAGTGGGACAATTGGATTTCCATTTGGGTTTTCACCCCTCCGATCTTCATCATGGTCAGAGGCCCAACTGACCGTAGACATGGCCAAGAGAATTACAAGAATTCCCTTCTTTGCTGCACTGAACAATTGTTTTCTCTTATATTTTTTGCTCATCATTTTACTCATGATCTAATTCTGAGGGTGCGGATAACTCATCATATAGATCTAACTTCCTTTTACCAAATTTGCTCGAGTTGTTTTATACTATTGGGAAGTAATTTGCAAGTCCTTTTAATTTGAGAACTAAAGTATCATTAATTCCATAAAGGAAATATAATTCGAAATTCCCTTTAGAGTCTTTACAGAATTCCCGATGTCTTACCCTATTACTATACTCTCTGCTTTTGAGGGGATGGGGGCCACGTAGTATTCCCCTATCGCCATGGGCTGTCCTTCTGTGGTTTTTTCCCAAGTGGGTGGGCGGCAGAATTGTACTCTATTGTTTTCATAGGCATAGAGCTATTCAGGAGAACCCTTTATTTATCTGAAGTTGGAATATAATGGATCGCCATCAGATGATTTCAATCTTGTGTCATTTGTGATGTTACTCCGCTCCCTCCAATAGCTGGATCTGGAAGGGCAGTAAAATGAATATCCTGCGAAAATGTAGCTTGATTTATTCCATGCATTGGACTAACAATATCTCCGTATTTCCGTTGGGCCGCTTTTTATGTCCATTTCGCTCGAGAAGATTGAGTATGAGTTATCGTTTTTGGTCAAGGCGTGCGGTTGCAAGATCGTGAGGGTGGCCCTCACGAAATCCGGGAAAAGTCAGACCCTGCAGGTAATGATAGAAAAATTGGATGAAACTCCAGCTACAATGAAAGATTGCGAGAATGTCGGGCGGGCTCTATCAGTAAAACTAGATATCCTCGACCCAATTAGGGAACATTATTCGCTGGAAGTCTCGTCGACTGGACTTGATAGACCATTAGTCAAACCAGATGATTTCAAGAGATTTCGCGGGAAAAATGTTGTCGTTAAGACGTATGTTCTTAAGGATGGACGAAAAACATTTAAAGGAATCTTGGAATCGGCCACGGATGATGGTATAAGTTTAAGGTCCGTGGCGCAATTACAAGATGGGTTCGAAGAGGTGGATTTGCAGTACAGCGAGATCAGTAGTGCACACATCGATGGCTTCTTAGATTACAAAAAGGGAGACTCCTTACGTGAGCAAAAAAATAAAAGCAGAATCAAAGGTTCATGATGTAGCCGCTAAAAACGAGATTTTGCAGGTTGCGGATATTGTCGCGAGGGATAAGGGGATAGATCGTGATGAGATCCTGAGTGCCATGGAGTGCGCAATCTTAAAGACTGCTCAGATGAAATATGGTGAAGAGAGAGAATTAAAAGTAACGATCAATAGGAAGACTGGCGATATCGAAATTTATAGGACCTTAAAAATTGTCGAAAATGTTGAAGATAGGAATGTGGAAATATCGCTCTCTGACGCCATTCAGTTGGATCCGGATGCAAAAATTGGAGACACTGTTAATGACCAGTTACCAGCGATCGATTTCGGGAGGATCGGTGCCCATGCGGCGAGGCAGATCATCGTCCAGAAGGTAAAATCCGCAGAAAGGAAAAAGCAATATGAAGAATTCGAAGGCAGGGTCGGAGAGATCATAACCGGCCTCGTAAAAAGAATCGAATTTTCTGATATTATCATCGATATTGGAAGGACGGAGGGTGTCATCAGGAAATCCGAGTTAATTCCGAATGAAATTTTTAAGCCTGGAGATAGGATAAAGATCCTGCTGAGTGGGCTGAATAAGGATCAGACCGGGCCGTTACTGCACCTCTCCAGGACCAGTCCAAATTTTTTAAGGAAATTGTTTGAGCAAGAGGTGCCAGAGATTTACGATGGCATCATAAAGATAGTGTCGATCGCACGTGATCCAGGGAGCAAGGCAAAGGTCGCGGTTGCTACCTCAGATCCAAATCTGGATCCGATTGGAGCCTGTGTCGGAACGAAAGGATCGAGGGTGCAGGCCGTCGTCGATGAGCTGCGAGGAGAACGGATCGATATTGTCCAATGGTCCGATAATCCGGCCATTTTTATTGTGAATAGCTTGGCCCCTGCTAACGTCTCGAGAATCGTGATAGAGGAATTTGGGAATAAGGTCGATGCCATCGTTCCGGATGATCAGCTGAGCGCGGCCATCGGGCGAAGAGGGCAGAACGTAAGACTGGCCTCAAAGCTTACGGGATATACGATTAGCGTTACGACCGAGAAAGACGATGCGGAAAATAGGGCGAGAGAAAGCAATAGAATTCGGAGTCTGTTCATGGAGAATCTCGATGTCGACGATATGGTGGCCAGGCTCCTGATGGGAGAAGGATTCTCTGGCATCGAGGATCTGGTGAGCGCTTCGCCCGCTGAACTTGCCTCCATCGAAGGCTTCGATGAGGATATAGCGAACGAAATAAGGCAGCGCGCCGTAGCCGCAATGGATAGGAAAAAAGCAGAAATCGAGAAATTATGTACAGAGAAAGGTGTAGCAAAAGATTTGATGGAATATAAATTACTTAGACTTGATTTGTTGGAGTTATTGGTGAATGAGGGCATCAAGACCCTCGATGATCTGGGGGCCCTATCTACGGACGAGCTATTAGATATAACCGGGGATTTGTTGAGCAAACGTGAGGCCGAGACCCTCATCATGAAGGTCCGCGAGGGGTGGTTCTAGATGGCAGATGGTAGTGATCAAAAAATTAACGATGGTAAAGGTCGGCAGACTATTTCCCTGAAGTCTGCAGTCGATATTAGTTCCAGGAAAGGCTCCACAGGCAATCGAACCGTCGAGGTGGAAATAAAGCGAAAAAGATCCGGATTAACGATCGAAACTGATGACCCAGATAAATTGGGCCCAGTCTTACCCGGGATCGATTTCCCTGGACAGCAAGCGGCTCATGGTAATCTCACAGATCGGGAATTTAAGGCTCGAGTTAAGGCCCTGCAGGAGGCGATGAGAGATGATGAGACTGAGGAAGATATATCCAGTTCGGAACAGCTAGATCCAGAAGATGAATCAGAACCACGAGAGACGGCAGATATTGCCGACCAATCGACCGAGGAAAGCAAAACACAAGAAGAAGGAGGTGGACCGACCGTCATCCGAGGGAAACCCACTGTCCCTCAAAAATCGAAGAAACAAATCGTAGAGGAGATAGTGGCAAATTCGAGCCCCGTAGTATTTAGGGTGTATGATGATGATCGGAAACGAACCCAGCCACAAAAACCTTCATCATCACCGGCCGCAGCGTCTCCCGCGACATCACGAGAAAAACCACAGCCGATTCCCGCGGGTAATGCTCGGGTAAAACCAAGGAGCGGACCTGATGATGATGCATCCAATAGGAAAGGGAAAATATCGATAAAGAGTAATTTCACCGATAAAAAAGATAGCGGAGGGCGGCGTATTTCGAGGACGATTCTGGATCGCGTTATGAATAGCGAACCAGAAGGGCGCTCGAGATCTATGGCATCATTGAAACGCTCTAGAATGAAGCAGAAAAATTCTGGACACAATAATGATGCTACGAGGGTCGTCCGGGAAGTCAGCATACCGGATAGTATTTCGGTCGGAGAACTAGCGAATAGGATGGCCGTTAGGTCTTCCGAGGTTGTTAAGTACCTAATGTCTACCGGGACCATGGTCACGGTCAACCAAAAAATTGACGGAGATACGGCCGAAGTAATTTGTGAGGAATTTGGCCATACCCCAAAAAGAATCTCTGAGGCCGATATCGAAAATGAGCTTTTAAATATTGTCGATGATCCAGAGACGATGGAAGTACGGCCTCCGATTATCGCCATCATGGGGCACGTTGATCACGGGAAGACGACCCTTCTGGATGCCCTTAGGAATACGAATACGGCGAAGAAGGAGGCTGGTGGTATTACCCAAGGTGTTGCCGCATATCAGATAATATCGAAGAGCGGCAAGAAGATAACTTGCATCGATACCCCTGGTCATGCTGCATTTTCAGGAATGAGATCGAGAGGTGCAGTTCTGACCGATATTATCGTCCTCGTCGTCGCGGCGGATGATGGTGTCAAGGACCAGACGATCGAAGTCATACATCAGGCCAAACATTCTAACGTCCCGATCGTCGTCGCGATCAACAAAATCGATAAGCCGAACATTAATGTTGAGAAATTAAAGTCCGAGTTGCTGACTCACGACGTCATCCTCGAGGATTTTGGCGGAGATGTCTTAAGCGTGGAGATTTCAGCCCTTCATGGCAAAAATTTAGATGGCCTGTTGGATGTTATCTTGCTGCAGTCAGAAATGATGGAATTAAAGGCCAATAAAGGTAGGAAGGCCGTTGGAACCGTCCTCGAATCGAGGATAGACAAAGGGCGCGGAATTATCGCATCAGTCGTTATTCAACACGGAACCTTGTCGAGTGGTGATATTTTCGTGGCCGGTGATGCATTCGGTAAGGTTAGGATTATTTATGATGATAAGGGAAATCGCATCGAATCTGCCATTCCATCTGCTCCGATCGAAATAGTTGGATTTAACTCGGCCTCGGAACCTGGAGATATTTTATCGGTTTTGGATAGTGAGCAGAAGGCCAGAGAGATCGCCGAATATCGGCAGAGGGTGACGTCTGGGTCTGCGGCCAGGAGGGCGACCACTAAATCGATCGATCAGATGATGAGTGAGGAAGGTAGTGGTATTTCCAACCTAAATATCTTCATTAAGGCTGATGTGTTTGGCTCTCTGGAGGCAATCGTAGCCTCGGTTAATGCCATTCAGCATCCCGAGATAAAGGTTCAAGTCGTCGATAGAGGGGTTGGAATCATCAGCGAAAGTGATGTCGATTTCGCTAAGAATACCGGGGCAACTATCATCGGATTTAATACCAACGCAACCGCGGCCGCGAAGAATTTGGCGAAACTATATGGAGTCAAAACTTTACATCATAATATCATTTATCGAGTCACCGAGGAGCTGAAGGAAATCATGGCATCGATGTTATCTCCCATAGCCGAAGAACATTACATCGGAACGGCTGATGTTAGAAAGATATTTTCGATCAGTCGAATCGGGACGATCGCTGGATGCTGCGTAACCGATGGGATCGTCAAGCGTAGTGATTCAAGGATAAAGGTAATGCGGGGCGGGAAGTGCATCTTTGAAGGTAAGATTAAATCGATGAAACATGAAAAGGATGAGATCAAGGAGTCGAAACTATCTCATGAATGCGGAATCCTAGCGGATGGGTTCAATGACTTTTTAGAGGGCGATCAAATCGAGTGCTACGAAATAGTATTAAAAACGCGATCTGTGGATTAACGCTACTGTTGAGTGGATGTTCGTCGACTCGATATCTACTGGATAATGATAAAGGAAATCCCATGGTTCCGGCCATTGATATTAAGGCAGATCCCTATCATCAATTTAAATTGCGAGAAATTATCGAGAGGGATTTGGCGACATTTGGTGCCGATCTCCGAAAACTAAAGATTAAAGTAACGATCACTGACCTGGAGGAACCGGCCGCCTTTTCGGAGATGGAGATTATCAAGGAACATAAAAAAATGGTGGCCAAAATCGAAATATACGATGCTGAAAACAATCTCATTAGTGAAACCTCTGTGGATTCCATAGCGATGTATGACGTTAGCGATGAATTCCCGTATTCAGGGAAGGCCTCGAGACAGGCTTCAATAGACGCACTAATAAGCGATCTGGGCCACTCCATAGCCCTCAGTGTCGTTAGTGCCATGAGCAGTAGTCAGTAATTTCTTGTATCAAGAATTAGTTTGCTGGGTTTGCTATGCTCGATGTAGAATATCGGAGCAGTTTCTTTTATTCCAATCGCGAGGGAGTAGTATTATGGGAATTAGCATCAGTCACCTATTAATCGTGATGGTGATCGTTCTCATCATCTTCGGGGCTGGGAAGCTGCCAAAAGTAATGAACGACTTAGCTAGGGGCATAAAAGCCTTTAAGGATGGATTAAAAGATGATGAAAATAAAGGAGATTCATAAAAAATGAGCGACTTAGACAGATTTAGCATTTCCGCCGATTTGATAAAACAGGCCATATCTCGCCTCGAAACTCTGGAAGAAAAAAAGGCTGAGATTCTGACCGATATAAAAGATACACTAGCCGAGGCAAAATCTCAGGGATTAGATACATCAATCTTGCGGAAACTCATAAAAATGAGAAAAATGAAGAAGGAGGATGTCGAAGAAGAAGAGGAGCTCCTCGAGATTTATAAGAGAGCTCTGGAACGCTAAGATCATATGCGAAACAAGATACGTAATTTCTCGATTATAGCTCATATCGATCATGGGAAATCTACTCTGGCCGACCGGATCATAGAAATATGCGGAGGCCTCGAAAAGAGGGAAATGAAAGACCAGGTTTTGGATTCCATGGATATCGAACGTGAACGAGGAATTACCGTGAAGGCCCAGACGGTCAGACTTTCGTATAAATCGATCGATGGTGAGACGTATATTCTGAATCTGATCGATACTCCGGGACACGTCGATTTCGCCTATGAGGTAAGCCGATCACTTACCGCCTGCGAAGGATCGATTTTGGTCGTCGATGCTTCCCAGGGAGTCGAGGCTCAGACTCTGGCCAACGTCTACCACGCGATAGACTGTAACCATGAAATCGTGGTCGTCCTGAATAAAGTAGATTTACCGGCAGCCGACGTCGATGCCGCAAAGAGTCAGATAGAAGAGGTAATCGGAATCGATGCTTCCGAGGCGATTCCGATTTCCGCGAAGAATGGGACTGGAGTAATCGA
This sequence comes from Holosporales bacterium, assembly GCA_031266385.1. Lineage (GTDB taxonomy): Bacteria > Pseudomonadota > Alphaproteobacteria > RUG11792 > RUG11792 > JAIRNI01. The sequence continues at coordinate 46,460 of JAISBC010000045.1, read as the reverse complement.
TGTCTTAGAGGCAATCGTCAATAAATTACCAGCTCCAGTCGATTCTAAGTCCGATAAATTGCGGGCCCTCTTGGTCGATAGTTGGTATGATCAATATCTCGGGGTCGTCATTCTGGTCAGAATCTTTGATGGAGCAATAATCGCCGGGACTAAAATCAAGATGATGTCGAACGGGGCGACATATACCGTCGATAATGTCGGGCATTTTCTCCCCAAAAAGACGATGACTGAAAAGTTATCGGCCGGAGAGGTAGGGTTTATAACGGCCGGTATTAAGGATGCTTCGGATTGCCAGGTTGGTGACACAATAACGGAAGACAGAAAACCATGCGATGCCCCATTAAAGGGGTTTAAGCCGTCGGTACCCGTCGTCTTTTGTGGTATCTTCCCGATAGATGCCTCAGAATTCGAGAAATTGAAGGAGAGCCTTCAAAGGCTGCACCTCAACGATTCGAGTTTCAGCTATGAAATGGAAACATCGGCTGCCCTTGGGTTCGGATTTAGATGCGGTTTCCTGGGTCTTCTGCATCTCGAAATCATCCAGGAGCGCCTGGAGAGAGAATTTAATATCGATATTATCATGACGGCCCCGAGCGTAGTTTATAACATCCATCTTACGAATGGAGAAATCACGAGCCTCCACAATCCGGCCGAGATGCCGGAGCAAGTTAAAATCGATGAAATGGAAGAGCCGTGGATTAAGGCGACCATCATCGTCCCTGAGACATACTTGGGGAACGTCCTGGCTCTGTGCGAGGATAAACGTGGTGAGCAGATCGATGTTCATTTCACGGGGAGTAGGGTGATCGTGCAGTATCATCTTCCCCTCAATGAGATCGTCTTCGATTTTTATGATAGACTAAAATCGACGACAAAGGGGTATGCCTCTTTCGATTACCAGACGACCGGATACAGGACCGGGGATTTGGCAAAGGTCACGATCATGGTGAATGGCGAGCCAGTTGATGCCCTATCCATTATAGTTCATAGAAATAAGGCGGAAAAAAGGGGCCGGGCATTATGCATGAAATTAAAAGATCTCATTCCTAAACAGCTATTCAAGATCGCGATCCAGGCGGCCATCGGAGGGAAGGTTATAGCCAGGGAAACCGTTTCCGCATTTAGGAAAGACGTCCTGGCAAAATGTTACGGAGGAGATATTACTAGGAAACGGAAACTGCTGGAAAAGCAGAGGGAAGGTAAAAGTCGAATGAGGCAATTCGGGAGCGTAGAAATTCCTCAGAAGGCATTCATCGAGGCCCTGAAGATATCCGATGATTAAACGATTTTTAAAAAACGCACTACTTATCGATATTTTGAAAGCTCTTTTCATTGGGCTTAAATGTTGCTTTAAAAAGCCGGTGACGAGGGATTTGAAGGGGATCCAGAGATCGGATAAATTCAGGAAGATTTTAACTTACGATAGCGATAAATGTGTCGGATGTAGGATGTGCTCCGAAGTCTGCCCTTGCCACGCGATACTGATCAATGCACCAGGTAAACATACATATGACCCAAAGAAATGTTGCTATTGTGGGTTGTGTCACTCGGCCTGTAAATTCGGAGCACTTTATTCTAAAACCCTCCCGATAAAAGGGAACTGTTCGGCTAGATAAGCCTTGTAGCGGGCCGGATCCTCTACTTGGGCCTTCATATCTGCTATGGTGATCTTTTTGGGTTGTGTCGGAATTTGTTCTTTCGTGAGTATTGCTGTTTTGACATCCTCCCATAGCGCCAACAGAAGAATCGTCGACTTCTGAACGTAGTTGGGGTTTACTACAAGGGTAACCAGTTTGCTGACGGGAGCTGTTTGTAGCTTTTGGAATATGGTGGATTGCTTTATTGCCTGAAGAAATTTCAGGAATGCACCCAACTCTGTGGTCGAAGAAATTCTGTCGATGGGCATCTTTTGCACCTGAGAAAGAGATTCTTGCCAGGTAATATGTTGAAATCGTTTCATTGATTCCCTGTATCCTGCTGGATCGAACATGAGCATTACCATCGCGGGTGGAACGTTTTCGAGTGGTTTGTCCTTATTCGCCTCATATACTTGCTTGCTGAGTGCGAGATATGCTTTCTCGCCGAATTGCGGGTGATCGAAGTCTGGGCTATCCATTTGTGCTTCCATTAGATTTATTGGTCTCGGCAGCCCTCTTTCTGGCTCTATCGTTGTTGGGAATGGTTCCAACCATTGTTTCACAGTTTGCCGCCTTCCGGCTTCTATTGCGATTTCGGTTTGTTTGACGAGGTCCCTTTTCTCACCTGACAAGCCTCGAATGATCTGTTCCTTTACTACCGATGCACTCACCCAAAGCTCTTGGAGTTCTTGAAAAGTTAGAGCTGCCCCTTTTGTATCAAGGAGCCTAGAGTTTGACCTAACTAATAAGTAAAATTGGTGCGAATCTATCAAATTTAGGAGGATGGGGACAAGTTCCTTACTAACGTATTGATCTGGATGAAGTATGCCGGCTTCCACCAGCTGCTGAAACGTGGTGGCTTGGCCTATTCTGTACTGTGGGCTTTGATCTAAGGCAGGAAAGAATTCTCGTATGGCAGCACGTCTGACTGAATCCTCTGCAACTACTGCTTTGGCCAACGTGATGGGGGTAGCTTCTTGGAATGAGGCATATAAGGACCGGAATTTCTCGAATACACCTGATACTGATCCAAATAATGTGTCCCATATTTTTGTGGCGAGGGCTGGGTTTGCTCTGGGGTTTTCCAGACTTTGAACTATTTGTAATATTGTTGGTGGTGGATCATGCCGTATGCTAGTGATAAATGCGTGAATAGATTTTGATCTTATGGGTAGTTTTGAGACTACTTCTTTCACAAATATTTGATCAGTGGTGTCGAGTGCCTGTCGCCAACTCAATTCGGGTTGACCACTCTTAGCTATGGCGCCCTTAAGACCGTCTGGATCTAGGATGGACATCAGCTTTAAACCTTGACTTGGCTCAATTTGTACCGATCCGTATCGTTGTCGAATCGCCTGAGTGAAACCGTTGGGGAATGGGAGCCTAACTTTCTTTGCCAGGAGTCTGTCGCTCGTTTCTGTATCGGATGATGGAGAACCTCCTATACCTTCGATCCATTCCTGAAGTCGATCCCTTTCCCGCTGGGTAATATTGAGCCACCTGTTCTCTCTAGCTCTGGTCAGCTGCACCAATCCAGGTGCAACCCCTTCAAGGTAGTCTGCGTACCGTGGGCTCCCGATTAGACGCAGCACCAGATCTGAACCTGCGCCTAATTCTCCAAGGACGTCTTGAAGGTTGCTGGCGAGATATTCGTCACTTAGATCGAGGGACTCGTGGTATGCCCTAAGAGTTTGTGCGGTCTGTCTTGGATCCAACATAGGATGAGTGAGATCCATTATGACTTGATCGATTGTTCTCTCTGGACTAATTTCGTTACATTTCATGATGAATAACCTCATGCGATCCAAGAGATCTGCGCAAGGCTTTTCGATACCTCGAGGTGGAACTGAATTCCGATAGTCGTTGATAAATGACTGCCAGTGGTACGGCGGTGTTCTAGTGCGAGTAGTGTATATTTGGATAGTTTTTGGATCAATTATTGCTGCTAAGACTGGAATAGCCGCTTCGTTCATTTGATCGGATCCGTACGTTTCAAGGACAATCCTGGAAATTTCTGGAAGATAAACTGGATCTTGAATTTGGATTTGTTCCAGTCTTCTCGTAGGAAGATGCGATGGCCTAGATACTACTTGGTCGTCCTGTTGCAGACCAGGAGCCCATGCTCGTAGGACATCTTGGCGAACCTCTGGTTGGGACATGATGACTCGTATGTCTGCATTACTGAGTGGCCAGGATAATTTGTGGTCCTTAATAAATTTCGGTGTTTTGCCACGAGAATGGAAAGCTTTGGCCATCGCTGACCATACGGTATTCGAACATTCCTCGTTCCAAGAAGGATATGTTAATGAATTGTACACCTGTCCGAATGTTATGTCTGCTGGGAGCTGCCGGACGAAGTGGTGCATCCGAGCACTAACCAGGGCTCCGAGGCTAGTTGGGGGCGGCACGACAGCTGGATCTATTTGGATAGCTATCTGAACAAGTTCGTCCCACGTGTACGGGAACCCTTGCTGAATGCTACGGTCCTCGGTGCTGGTAATTGTTCCTGGGTTCAACATCGCTTCCAACATAATTGGGGATACCTCGCCTACCTGTCGGTCTTTGAATCGCTCTTGGATGTGCAATGATACTCGGGATGCCATTTCTGGATCTTTGACTCTTGCTTTCTTCAGGTTGCCGATAATCGGACCTGGATAATTCGCGAGGACGGGGCTCGTCGGAAACGTTATTCTCTTTCTCGCGCTAGTAGGGGGGGCATCTCCCTTACTCTGCGAAATCACGTCAAAATATGTTTGGTGAGGAGTTGTGTCTGACGGATCAATCAAATTTACCAGTCCTGGGACAAAGTGCCTATAGAATTCAATCAGTGTGGGTTTGTGCTTTGCTAGCGCTTGTGCTAGCTCGGCTGACGACTTGTGAGCAATGGTGTTATGGACTGCAAATGCTCGGATTGGTTCAATACCAACCTCGAGTTGAATTGCATTTAGCATCCGAGATACCATGGAGACTGACTTTTCTTGCGCCACTTCTGGTCGCGTTAGCCCGGTGATTAGCTCGTTAAGAGTTGGACTGCCGGAAGTACAACTTAATAAATTTTGGACTATCTGTAATTCAGGCCCTGAAAATGCCGTGGTAATCTCTTTGATCACTTCAGCTGATCTTGTCGATTCGACAAAAAATTCTTCCCACTTACTACGATCATTGCCAATAATTGCGCCGAGAGCAACTCGAGTTGATTCTGGGTACATTATGGTCACGAGCAATCCGAGTGCTTTCTCAGTCATGTGTGTCTTACCGAATGTTTCAATGACTACAGCTGGAAGACGGAGAATTTGGACGGGATCTTCGATTCCGATTGTGCTTAGCGCTCTTGAGAATTGCTCAATGTTCGGATCTTCTGACTTTAGTACCGGTCTAAACCGATAACTTTTTCCTTCTTGTCTGTCGCGAACTTCCCTGTCTTGCATTGCCTGAATGCCAGGAGCATATCTGTCCCGAAAGGCTCTGCATGACTTAGAATCTCTGAATTTAAGGCTTACTTCCACATCTGGATCAGTCCACGGATTTTCTTCTTTAATTTTGTGAAAAAATTGCTCAACTTTCCTGTCTTGCTTTTGGGCTATTGCTCGTGTCATCTTAAAAATTATTGGATCGTGCTTTTCTCTATTGGCTGAAGGCACAGTAAGGGCCTGAACTAATTCTTTGATTTTGACGCCACCAACTTGTTTCCCGGCTTGTTCTGCAAACAAGGGAATCCATTGCAGTTGGTGTTTAAATAACTTACTTAAGAGCCGTGTAGCGTGATGCCCATCTGTAAGCAGCGATGCCCAGGGTTTTTTACCAAAAGGAGTCGGTTTTACGATTGATTGGACTAGTTCTGGACTAACTAGCGCCGCTACGATTATGGATGTTGCTGGGGTTATATCGCGATTTCCGTAATGTTCCAGGATGGTGCTGGCCAGATGAGGAACCTGTGAATCATCAGACACTAATGCCGTGTTCAGCTCGTTTGCGTGAGCGGTGATAGGTATCTGCGGAGGCATCGCTCTTGCTGGGCCGTGGCTGAAGTTAGTTGGACGGGACAGATCTGGCAAGAGGCCGGGAGCGAACTCCCCACAAAATTGTGTCAGTCTGTCCTTGTCTTGAATTAGTTCTCGAGCCATGTCGTATGGTCTATCACTACGGAGGTGGTACCGCTGCCTAATTTGATTCATCCTGCCTGACTCTCCCAAACTCCCGATTCTTTCAAGAACCCTTTGCAATAGGAACGCTGTTCGTGTGGGATTCCGAGGATTTACCTCTTTTTCTGGGTTGGTTTGGGGGATAGGAGTCTTGGCCAGCATTGGCAACAATCCTGGAGCAAACTCCCCGTAAAACTGTTTCATTTTTTGCCTATTTTGAACGATTTCGCGAGCCATGTCGTAGAGATGATCACTACTTAGTCCGTACTGCCTCCTAAGTTGATTCATCCTTTCTGGCTCACTGGACTTCCTGATTTGCCGGAGGATGATTTGTAACAGAGTTGTTGATCTTATGGGATTCTTGTAAGGATTGACTAGTGAATCTATAAATTCCTTCAGGGAGTGAATTGTGACCGGGTAGTCCCCGTATCCCACTGCTTCCCTGTCAAGCCTGAGAGGAATCTGATGATTGGGGAATTTGGACTCTATTGCTTCCATTGTTATTGAATCAATGGCAACGTAGTCACCCCAGGTGAAACCAGCGTCCGTCCTTAGTTGTTGAACCGCATTCAGAGTTTGATCGGGGAACATAATTGCTAGTACGGCCTTTGATGGAACTTCGCCCATCGGTTTGGCCCCATATGCTTTGAGCATTAGTTCAGGTACTCTTTTGATACGACCTCGGGCCCCAATTGGGATGTTTGAAAGCCCTATTTGAGGAGGATCTTTAGGAGCCTGATAGGGCGGAGGAGGCGGAATGGGGGCCCAGTCCCTTTTTATGTGCTTGATCCCTGGGTACTGGCACTCCATTACCAGCTGTTGGGAACCGGGATCTTGCCTCATTTGCTGTCTGACATCCGTGAGCTCTGCTGGATTATCGGGGGCGATTACCTGGTGTCCCGGGACACCCATTGGTACTTGGGTGGGCCTAGGGGGATATACCCCTGCTAGGCTTGGGGTTTTTTCCATGGCTTGTGTTATTTTTTCGCGGATTTGAGTGTACTGTGGTTTGCTGGAGTGATCTGATAGTGCTTCTGTTAATGCTCCTATGGTGTAGGTGCCGTCGTTGGCCTCGATAAATATGGGAAGCCATCCGGGAACAGCTGGCCTCAACGCGCTGTCTATTAATGATCTGGAAATCTTGTTTTCTTGTATGGCTTGGAATAGAGTGGGCCAGGCTAGTTTCTCCCATTGTCCCCATGTAGCAGGCTTTATTGGGTCTCCAAGTTGAGCTAGCGTATCTGGTAGCCTACCGTATGCTGTGGCGAGGGATACGGGATCCAGGATGGCCGCAGCTCTGTAAATGTTGTCCTTGTTAAGTGGAAGCGCCTTATACTTTTCGTATAGTATCTTGGGGACTCTTGCTATTCTGTCGAAGTCTAGTACCTTAATTGGTGTTTTATCTTCTGACGCTTTGCTTAGCTCTGGGTTTAACAGAAATACACCTGGAGTGAAAAATTCTAGCGCTGCGTGTCTTACAAAAGGATTTCTTGCTATTTCGTCTGCGACCTTGCTTGTGCTTGGATCAGATAATCCAAGGCGAGCACTAAAGTTTGCTACTACTGTTGATCCCAGCCAAGTAGACGTTAGAGATAACAAATCCGCCCATATCTGTTGTGATACTTTTGGATGTGCTGGTCTCATCAATAAATCCAAGAACTGTGATACCGTCATCCTTCCGCCCCCTAAGGATGGATTCTGGGCAACCAGTTCTCGTATTATCGCAAATCGACGAAGAGATACTCTATTTGGGGTTTTTGGATCGGACAAGATGGCGCTAGCGTCGGGCCGAGCAAGCACGCCCCATTCGCTGTCAGGGTCGTGATGCTTAGCGGCCAATATGAAATCCGCAGGATTAAGCATGGCGTGTAGTACAGGGACATTTTGCGCTGTGAGCGCTTGCCCCCCAAATGCTGCGTTGAGAATAGGAATTGCCTTCAATGCAGATTTTGGGTCTTGAATTTTTAATCTCCATGCGTCGGGAAGGGTGAATGTTTCCCTATGTTGTTTGGGTGCGGCTACCTTGGGGCGCTGCCCTGATGCGTAGACTTCGGTTTGGATTGTCTGAACGATGATTATTGGCCAGAGGATTATTGTACATATCTTATGAACAGTCACATCCTTTTTATTGCGCCCTTTGCCTAGAATCATCTATGCTCTTTGTAACTTGTGTGCTCAATATTTTGATTGTAGCATATTTCTCGTGCTCTTGTAAGTAAATTTATTGTATTTGTTCCCACTCTAATCCTCAAAAACTCAATCTCTAACTACTGTTGAAAGATTCCTTGATATCGCCAGGATTGACCCATGATCTAACTAATGCTACCATCCAACATCGTCGTATGGTGTCCGTCGTTTTTTTTATCTGGAGGGCTCCCTGCTCACTATTCAGCACCGAGAAGCTTGGCAGGATCCAGGGGCCGAGCCCTTCGTCGTCGTCAAGAATGTTTCGAAATCATTTGGAGGAGTCGTCACACTCAGGGACGTCTCTCTCTCAATCTACAAGAATGAGTTGTTCTCCCTCCTCGGAAGCTCCGGGTGCGGTAAAACAACTTTCCTGAGGATTTTGGCCGGATTCGAGAAGCCTTCGTCCGGGAAAATATTTATTGATGGCGTAGATATCACGGGAATTCCCGTTTTTAAGCGCCCCGTCAACATGATGTTTCAGTCTTACGCCATCTTCCCGCATCTCAACGTCTTCGATAACATAGCCTTCGGTCTCAAGCAGGATAAACTAGCGAAGTCTCTGATCAATGATAAGGTTAGAGAAATCACTGGATTGGTCAATCTCTCGGGTCTCGAGCACCGTTTCCCAGGCCAATTATCCGGCGGGCAAAAACAACGAGTTGCCCTGGCGAGATGTTTGGTTAAGCAGCCTAAGTTGCTCCTGCTAGACGAACCGATGGCCGCCCTCGATAAGAGTTTGAGAGAGCTGACCCAATTCGAATTAGTCAATATTCAGGAACGGATTGGGGTCACGTTCGTTATGGTGACTCACGATCAGGGAGAGGCCATGACGATGTCGAGCAGAATGGCCGTCATGGAAGAAGGTAAAATCAGGCAGATAGGAACTCCTCATGACATTTATGAATTCCCGAATTCTAAATATGTCGCTGAATTTATCGGGAAGGTCAATTTTTTTGAGGGCATCGTTCTGGAACACCAGCTTGATCAAGTTCTAATAGAATCCTCAGAGATCGGCTGCGTTTGCAACGCTACTCATGCCGGGACGGTTCCCGTTGGGACCAGAGTAATCTACGCCGTCAGGCCAGAAAAAATCATGATCTCGACATTAAGACCAGCATACCCGAGGAACTGGGTCAAAGGGACCATCAAAGAAATCGCATACCTTGGAAATATATCGACATACTACGTGCGGATAGCATCGGGGAAGACCGTAATCGCAACCCTTCCTAATCTCCTACGACTCGACGACAGAAATTTTCAGTGGGAAGATGAGGTATACTTGTTCTGGCGGGCGGAAAATAGCATGGTGTTGGCAACATGAGCTTGGAAGAATTACCCGGAATCCCGAAGATCTTAAAGACGATAAAGGGTAGCATGCTATATAAAAGCATGAAGAACATGAAGTTTTTCTTGGCATTATTGCCGCTTGCGTGGCTCTTCTTGTTCTTCATAATCCCCGTCATGGTGATCTTAAAAATTAGTTTCGCGAACGCAGTATTTGGCATTCCTCCATTTTCCGAAATCTTTAAATGGTCCGCGAATAATATTATCGAGATTACGCTCAATATACAGAATTATATTACTATCATGAGCGATTCCTATTATGCACATGCATTCGTCAATTCTGTGACGCTCAGTTTTATTACGACCGTCACGTGTGCCGCCTTCGGCTTTGTGATGGCGTATGGAATACGGTGTACCCGCGAAGGGCTGCGTACTCCCCTATTATTACTAGTTTCATTGTCGTTCTGGACATCATTTTTGATCAGAGTATACTCATGGATCAACATGTTGAGTGCCCATGGAATAGTCAATAACTTCCTCATCAAAATCGGATTAATCGATGAACCAATTCATTTTATCGGTAATTACTGTATGGTGTGTATTGGACTAATATTCTGTTATCTACCATTGATGATATTTCCGATATATTCTGCTTTGGATAAGGTCGATAGATCATGTATAGAATCGGCGTGGAATCTTGGGTGTAGCATATCCAGAACCTTCTGGACATTAATCGTACCGATATCTATTAATGGACTAAAGACCGGATGCTTAATGGTCGGAACGGCCTCACTCGCGGAATTTGTTATTCCCGAGCTCCTTGGTGGAGCAGGCTCTGTAACTTTCGGAAGAATTCTATGGACAGAATTTTTCAACAATTTAGATTGGCCGATGACTTGTGCCCTATCCATCGCTATGATATCGGTATTCGTTATTCCCCTGTTTTTGTGTAAAGATCGAGAAATAGAAGGAGAATGACACAATCTTCTGATCTTTTTTTTTCAAGTTGCCCACGTGGTTGGTTTTTTTGTATAATCCAGCGTTGTTGCTCCCCATACATTTGAAGAGTTCATTAATGAGTACTATCGAGAGAGTGAAGGAAATCATCGTGAACAGCTTAAAGGTTGATAGCAGTAAGGTCGTTGAATCTGCTAACTTTAAAGATGATCTCGGATTAGACAGCCTAGAGCAAGCCGAGCTCATCATGGAATTTGAAAGAGAGTTCGATTGTGAAATTCCGGAAGAAAAAGCCGAGAAACTCCTCACAATCGCGGATGCGGTAAAATACCTCGATTCGATAATTGAGTGACATGGAGTACGATATTGAGGAGGAGAGTCGTAATTACCGGGCTCGGAGCCATCTCTCCGCTCGGCAGAAACGTTGAACATCTGTGGGAGGGAATAATCGCCTCCAAGAGCGGTGTACGGATCATCGACACTTTTGATACCTCTGGTATCGCCGCCAAAATTGCCGGTATGATTCCCGTCGATGCGGAACGTGGTTTCAACCCGGATTTATATCTTTCTCCCGGCGATCAGAGAAAAATTGATAAATTCATAATTTACGCGATTGCTGCGGCCGATCAGGCTATTCATGATTCTGGATTTTCTTCGCTAAGCGAAGAAGAAAGATCGAGGACATCCGTTTTTATCGGATCTGGCATCGGCGGAGTCTCCAGATTATATGATACCTCAGTAACCCTCTCTTCTGAGGGGGCCAGGCGAGTCTCTCCGTTTTTTATACCGTCCGTGCTTTGTAACCTGGCATCCGGGCATGTCGCGATCCGTCACCGGCTAACAGGATATAATTTCAGCATCGTCTCCGCCTGCTCCTCGGGGACACACAGTATTGGAGAGGGGTTTAAGTCCATCAGAGATGGATACGCCGATTTTGCCGTTGTGGGAGGGGCCGAGGCCGCAGTCTGTAAGCTAGGAGTCGCCGGATTTGCCGCCGCAAGGGCCCTATCGACTAAATTTAACGAAACTCCAGAGAAGGCATCTCGCCCGTGGGATCGAGACAGAGATGGATTCGTCGTCGGGGAAGGAGCAGGAATCCTAACCCTAGAGACCCCTGAATCCGCAAAGATCAGGGGAGCCCAGATCTATGGGGAAATCGTCGGGTATGGAGCTTCATGCGACGCCTTTCACATAACGGCCCCGCATCAGGGCGGAATGGGAGCGATTATGGCCATGGAAAATGCTCTGGCGGATGCTCAAATTTCAAAAGATAAAATAGATTATCTCAACGCCCACGGAACCTCGACTCCGGCTGGTGATATCGTTGAAATAGAGGCCATTAAGAAGGTTTTCGGGGAACATGCCTACCATCTGAACATTTCTTCGACTAAATCTTCGATGGGGCATCTCCTTGGTGCTGCCGGCGCCGTCGAAGCCATCATATCGGTTTTGGCGATGCAAAATAACGTCGCTCCACCAACCCTGAATCTCGACAATCCCGATGAAGGATGTGATTTAAACTTAACTCCCAATTACCCTCAGGATCGAGAGATCGACTACATCATGAGCAATTCGTTTGGTTTTGGCGGGACGAATGGATGCCTAATTTTCAAAAAGATTTAATTGTGCAGTATTCTCTGGTATAGTCGCACGATATTGCCTGTCATTTAAACTCGTTACGCCATTGATGCCTCGTTCATCGATTATCGCGACAATCGGCCCAGCCAGCTGCTCTCACGACATTATAAAGAGGATCGTTTTGGCCGGTTGTAGAATTTTTCGGTTAAATTTTTCTCATGGACATCATGATTTTCATAAAAAATGTGCCCTAACTATCCGTGAGATCGAGCAGTCCACCGGAATTTCTCTGAGTATTTTGATGGATCTTCAGGGACCGAAGCTACGTATCGGCTGCTTCGATGATGGAAAAATTTCCCTCACGACTGGATCACGATTCGTTTTGGATCTCTGCCCAGATGCTGGGAATTCAGCCCGTGTTTCACTTCCTCATCCAGAGATCTTCCAGGCTCTTTCCGATGGCACTCATATTTTCCTCGACGATGGCAAAATAAAACTAGCAGTTTTGAGCAATAGCGGAGATTCGATAGAAACAGAAGTTTTGGAAGGAGGAGTCCTTTCAAATAAAAAGGGAGTAAATGTCCCGGGTATTGTCCTGCCAATTTCAGCGCTGACAGAGAAAGATAGGACTGATTTATCTATTATCGATAATATCACGGCCGATTGGGTTGCCATTTCATTCGTTCAATCGGCCGAAGATATAAACTATGCACGTTCCATCATCGGGCCGGATTTCGGAATCATCGCAAAAATTGAGAAGCCGGTTGCTATCGATAACATCGACTCCATATTAGAGGTTACCGATGCCGTCATGGTTGCCCGAGGAGATCTTGGAGTCGAAATACCTTTCGAGGCCATTCCGGCGGCCCAGATACACATAACAAATCGAGCCAGATACCACAGGAAACCGGTAATCATAGCAACTCAGATGCTTGAGTCGATGATTCATTGCCACGTACCGACCCGCGCAGAGGTAACGGATGTAGCCTTCGCCGTCGGATGTGGAGCCGATGCCGTCATGCTTTCGGCCGAATCCGCCTCCGGAGAGTATCCTGTAAATGCCGTCGAAACCATGCTGAAAATCACCCTCCAGTCGGAGAAAAACAATTTAAAGTTCATGGAGGGTGATGATAACTATCTGACTGCAATGTCCAAGGCCGTCAAGACGGCCGTCGAGACAGAACGTATCCAGACGGTGATAGCCTTCACAGAAACCGGCAGAACGGCCATCGAAATTTCCAATTCTAGGCTCAATGCCAGGATAATAGCCTTCACCCCAAATCCGAAGACGGTACGTAGATTGCATCTAGTCTGGGGAGTAACGGCCTTCATTATCGATGAAATCTTCAGCTTTTCACAGCTGAGACAGATATCTCAGGACGTTCTGTGTGAGCATTTTGGGGTCGTCAGCGGAGACAAGGTCGCCATCGTCGCCGGGATGCCGTTCAGGTTATCTGGATCCACCAATATTTTACATATTTTCGAAATCAACTCTGATCCGGAACAATGAGTTTCGATGAGACGAGGCTCGATAAACTCATCAGGCATAGATTTGGGAAATCGATTCCTCAGTCCATCATAGAAAAGGCAATCAGAAACCGAGATATCCTTGTTAATGGCCAGAAGGGCAAGGCATCAGATAAGGTCTCAGATGATGTGAAAATTTTTGTGCACCCAAAAATTCGTGAGATTTTCATTAATTTTAATGACGAAAAACAGATTGATTACAAGGATTATATTGATCAGTTCAAGAAAATGATAATCTACGAAGATGATGAGCTAATAATAATCGATAAACCATCTGGATTGCCCGTGCAGCTTGGATCAAAATTAAAACTGGCCGTCGACGGCATGGCGAGGGCTTATAACCCGGATGCCAGGCTCGCCCATCGAATCGATAAAGAAACAAGCGGAATTACGGTATTGACGAAAAATATCGCGAGCGCTAGGGCTATGTTATACCTTTTCCAGAACAAGAAAATCGAAAAAAACTATGTGGCAATAGTAAACGGGAAACTGCCGTCCGATGAGTTTATAATCGATGCTCCGCTCCTCAAAATCCACGATAAAGTGGTCGTCGATTATCTGAGTGGTAAACCATCTACGACGAAGTTCAAGGTTCTAGTAAAGGACGAAATGAGCGGTATATCATTGATTTTGGCCACCCCTATCACTGGTCGAACCCATCAGATCCGAGTTCATCTTTCATCGATAGATTGCCCGATCCTGGGAGATACCAAATACGGAAATAAAAAATACGATTTCCTCTGCCTACATGCTAGATATATCTCCTTCCGGAAACCTAATGGTAAAAAAATAAGCATAACAACAAAATTACCAGAATATTTTTTTATGAAAGGAAATATCGATTAAATAAAAAGCATCAATTTATGTGATGAATAACTTCTGAGTTAACGATTCCTTAAACATTTTTCTTGCAGTACGCATTTAAATGCGCGATATTGTACTTAGATTGTTTGACTTTTCGTGGAGAATGCTCACTCTATGCCGTTCTACTCGATCGGGAAAAACGAACTAAGAGGCCTCATCGAAAAGGAAGAAATGATAAAACGAGAACTAGAGGCTATCGAATCCCTAAAATCTTCTAGTGATATCATTCGATTTAAATCTGCCTCACTAAAGGACGAGGCAACAAAAATTCACAATAAAATTAGGATGCTATCGGGCGAAGACAGCGACAACATTGCATGATTAATGAGATTTACGAACTCAATTACGGCCCCCATCACCCATCGACTCATGGAGTTCTGCGCCTGATTCTGACTCTTTCCGGCGAAGATGTCATAGGCTGTGAGCCGGTAATTGGATACCTCCACAGAGGTGTCGAAAAAATTATCGAAAAAAAGAAATTTATTTCGATTATTCCATATGTGGACAGATTGGATTACTTATCGTCCCTGATTATGGAGCATTCCTACGCCATCGCCCTAGAAAAATTGAATCATACAGAAGTTCCTCTAAGGGCGCGATTTATTCGAACGATTTTAGATGAATTAACGAGGATATCCAGCCACCTGATGTCGATCGGATCCATGACATATGACCTCGGATGTCTGAGTTTGTTTCTATACGGCATCGAAGAACGTGAAAAAATAATGGACATATTCGATGAAATAACCGGAGCTCGAATGCATCAGGCATACTACGTTCCCGGTGGAGTCCTGCGTGATCTAGAGCAAAACGCAATCGAATTAATCGAAAAATTTATTGATGGGCTCGATGGATATTATGAGGCCGTCCAGAAATTGGCCCTAGAAAATAGAATATTTCAGAAACGTACGAAGGGTATAGGAATTATATCGGAAGAATTGGCGCTGGCGAGCGGTATTTCAGGGGTTAATCTCAGGGCCTCCGGGATAGATTACGATATTAGAAATCGGCAACCTTACGGGGTATACGATTTGCTGAATTTTCAGGCATTGACCCTTCTGGCTGGAGATTCCTATTCCAGGATATATCTGAGATTCCTGGAGATCCAGCAGAGCTCGGAATTGATAAGGCGGGGCTTGGATGGGCTACCATCCGGGCGATATTCAGCCGAGGAATTTAATCCTATTATCAGGGTACCCCCAAAATCGACGGTATATGCTCCAGTCGAGGGACCACGTGGAGAATTCGGAATCCACATGATGACCGACGGAGATGGCCTTCGACCTCACCGAATGCATTTTAAGGCGACAAGTTTCGGGATCGTTCAGCTGATACCGAGACTGGTGATCGGAGCCAAATTAGCGGACTGCACGGCAATCCTTGGATCCCTTGATTTCCTCTTGGGTGACTGCGATCGATAATGATTTCCTCACAATTTTTGTAATAGACGAACTCGCATTTTTACTATACAATCGCCTCCGCTGTTTGATTTATACCTCCGATCTAACACAGGCGCCAGTTAAATCTGCTATTTGCAGCAATTTTCCTATCAGTTCCTCCAACTGTTGGTATGATTTACACGAAAGGATTATATATCCTCCACGACGATTCGATTGTATTTTGGTCTCAACTCCCAGGGCTTCTGCTACACGAACTGAAATCTCGGCTGCTTCTTGCGTCACGTTAGCTTCATTGCTATCAAAATTAATATCCATTCGGCTATTTCCTGGCCTGTCCGCTCCCGGTAACTCTCCACGCTTAATGGATTGCACAATTTTTTCCAGATATCTCACGCTCCAGCCGTATTGCGCCGCATCTTCGGCCAATCTATCGGCCTGTACAAGCCCAATCAGGCACTTTCCGTGCCCTGCCGATATCCTCCCTGTTCTAATCAATTCTTGGATCCTGCTCGACAGGGCCAACAATCTGAGGGCATTCGCTACGTAGCTACGACTTTTGCTTATCATTGTTCCCAGATCTTCTTGACGACATCCGCAGCTACTCATCAACTCTTTTAAAGCTTCTGCCTCTTCGATTGGATTCAGATCCTCTCGTTGGATATTTTCTATGAGCGCTAAAGTCACGACCTCAGCATCATCGCATTCAACTATCTGTGCCGGAATCTCGGAGAAACCAGCTAATTTAGCTGCTCTCCATCTTCTTTCACCAGCTACTATTTTATAATTTTCGCCACTTTCATCTTTTTTTCTAACAATTATTGGTTGCAATATCCCGTGCTTAGCAATTGATTCGGCTAGTTCTGCTATGGAATCTTCGTCGAAAAATTTACGTGGTTGATTTTCGTTTGATTCGATCAGATCAATCCCGAGGCTTCTTGGCGATGAAGATTTTTTCAGGGCTTCAGGCATCAATCCATCTCCCAACAAAGCAGACAATCCACGACCTAGTTTTTGTTCCATACCCCACTCCTTTCTTTAGCTAAAAACTCCCTTGCTAGCGTCATATACGCCATTGAACCAATACTCTTAACATCATGCAGTAAAACTGGTTTACCGTGCGATGGCGCCTCCGCAATCTTTACATTCCTCGGAATAACACTATCGAATACAATTTTTTGCAAATGGCGCCTTGCATCGTTGACAACCGAGAGGCACAACGCACTTCTCTTATCAAACATCGTTAGTACAACTCCAAAAACTTGCAGCGTAGGATTGCTCGTTGATTTGATACGAGCAATTGATCCCAATAAATAACTCAATCCTTCAAGCGCATAGTATTCACATTGCAACGGAATCAAAACCCCATCAGCCGCCACTAGCGCATTAAGGGTCAAAATCCCCATAGATGGCGGAGAATCTATTATTATATAATCAAACATGGATATATACGGATCGATAGAGTTTCGCAATATTTTCTCACGATCATTGGTCTGGACTAATTCTATCTCTGCACCAACCAGATCAATACTTGCTGGAATCAGTGATAGGCCTGGAATTTTAGTACAAACCATCGATTCCGACAATGTAATCCCTCTAACGAAGAGATCATAGCTTGTATTCATTGTTCCTGAATATACTCCCAATCCAGTCGTGGCATTGCTTTGCGGATCCAAATCTACGAGTAGCACGCGTTTTCCAATGGCTGCAAGAGCTGTGGCTAGATTAACAGCTGTTGTAGTTTTTCCTACTCCACCTTTTTGATTAGCAACAGATACGATAACTGCCATCATTTTCTCTCGAGATTAGAGACAAGTACTATCACACCGTCATTGCTTGTTGCGCTTTTTTCTGTCTGTAGATCAAATTCAAACTTCTTACCAGCATCTTGAACCTCTGCTGAATAATTTCTACCCTTATGAAATACACCATTCCTTATTTCAAGCATATGCATAATAGTCATCAATTCCACTAAGGAACCAAACGCTCTAGACACCATCGTAACATCTGATGATATTCCACGTGAAACACAATCATCGACACGAAGCTTATACACGCTCTCACTAAGTATGTCAAATTTAAGTTCGAGCCTTTCTTTTACATCGTTCAGGAAGGTTGACCTTTTAAAGTTATTTTCACACAAAATCACTCTTTCAAAACCACAAATGGATAAAATTACCCCAGGAAATCCTGCTCCACTTCCGACATCTAAAACAGCACTTCGTAAATCGATGTAATTACAAATTTGCTGACTATCCCTAACGTGTCTGTCCACGATATCAAGCGCACCATCGGACCGAACTAAATTCATTTTCGAATTCCAACTATCCAACAGACGAACATACTCATCTATAGTAGAATCTGAATCCACTTCCTCCACCTAAATTTCGAGACAAACACTACATACATGATAACAAATTTTTTGAACCTCCACAACACGAAAAAACACCATATTAATCTGCATTCGGCGTTTTACACATCACCATTTCGTAAAAATTATTACTATTTGAGTACGCTTTGCGAATACGAATAATTTTAAATTCATTTCTTTTGTAAAAATTTATGGCTCTAACGTTATCTACATTCACTTCTAAGTGAACTCTCTTTAAATCAGAAACACTATTTATAAAATACTTGAAAATTTGAGTCGCAATTCCACAACACCTGTGCTTATCATCAACACACAAATATACTACATCAGCTTCATCAATTACCACTAAGCATATAATATATCCCAAAATAACCCCATTCACGTTTATGGCAGCCATCACAACATACTGAGACAGCATCAAATAGTTAGCAAACGACATATCAGATATGTAATAAGAACATGCGCTCCTCGTATAAAATATTTTTAAGGCACGCAGGTCTTTAATGGACAATCTTCTAATACTAATCTTCATCAACTGCGAACATTAAATATCTCACATAACCCTTACATGAGACAAACTATCACAAGCAATGTCAGCGCTAAGCACTTCTCTCTGCCTTTTCGCTAAATTAGTATCAGAATTAATGTAATCATCTACATAAATCGCGCCATCAATATCCCCGAAAGACCGTACAGCTACATCCATTAACCCATTACTGTCATATCTGCATGCAAAAAATTTGCCACCCATAAATGGAATCACCATGACTCCATGATCCACACACTGCGAAACAATACCAAAATATGTTAAAAAACCGGAAACAAAAGTAATTTTTACATTTTTATTTGATAACTGAACCCCTTTTGCTATTGAGTAAACAGTTCTAGAGCAAGTAAATGGCAATGGATCAGACTGCAACACCAATTCGGTAATATCGCCATAATCACAGTTGTATAATGTATCATGCAAAAAATTCACAACATTGTCTCCAAGATCATTCTTACTTTCAACTCTATATATGTAAGAAAATTGCGAATGTTCCACGTGGAATGTATTTTTCCTGATAAAACATGATAATATCATTGATGTCTTAAGTTAACTCTAACTAACTTGGATGCCTCTTCTACTACATTTTTGTCCGGTAGTAACAACGCTTCATCAGTATCGCGAATTACACACTCCTGGATCGTCCACTCTCGCACGCCTAATTTTTGCAATATCTCTGCGACTTTAAGAACGTCTTCTTGAGAAATAAATCTCGAATCATACGTTGTCCTAATCTCATAGCTAACACCAGAATTCAACAGAATCTCTAGGCCTATTTTTACAAGTAAACCAGAGCCTTGAAACTGAGTAACAATATCATACTTGCGAAATACAGTTTTAATGTCAAAACCAATCCAGTCTACTAAAGATACTACCTTCTTGAACATATTTGGGACAACACCAGAAGTGTGAATCCCAACAAAAAAACCAAGCTCTTTCACGATCTCAATAACCTGAATCAAGTCAGTTTGCAATAACGGCTCCCCACCGCTAAATACAACAGCATCAAGACATCCAGAACGCGATTTTAAAAAATCCAAAAACTCCTGAAAATCGACGCCAGCGCTCGCCTCGCAGGGCTGAAACTCTGGATTGTGGCAATAAGTACATCTAAGAAAACATCCTTGGCAAAAGACAACACATGACAACTTGCCAGGATAATCTAGAACAGAAAATTTCAAAAGGCCACCAATTTTCATAATAACTCACATTACGCTAAAATACGAAAACATATCAAGAACACTCACTTCCTTCGTATCATCCGATCCTAATGCACGCACACTCACAGTCTCGTTTTGCGCTTCGTTTTTCCCAACAACAACAATAAACGGAACCTTCTGCACAAAATGCTCCCTGATTTTATATGTGATCTTTTCATTCTCTATATCCAGAATCACTCTAAAACCATGATCCCTCAATCTAGTAAAAACATCTTTCGCATACTCAGCTGACTCATCCGTTACGCTCGCAATAACAATCTGAACCGGAGCAAGCCAAAACGGAAATTTACCGGCATAGTGCTCTATCAAAATACCTATGAATCTTTCCAACGAACCGACGATTGCTCTATGCAACATAACTGGAGTCTGCTTTTTTCCATTTCGATCTATGTAATAAGTGTTAAATCTAGTCGGCAAAACAAAGTCCACTTGTAAGGTACCACATTGCCACTCTCTTCCGAGACTATCCTTTAGAACAAACTCCAACTTCGGCCCATAAAATGCCCCCTCTCCGCGATTTACCGTATAATCCAACCCAGCAGCATCAGCGGCATCTTTGAGTGATTTCTCAGCAATATCCCAAACTTCATCTGATCCAGCCCTCTTCTCTGGACGATCCGAAAATTTGACGACAATATCGGTAAAACCAAAAACATTATACAATTCCTGCAAAGCATCGCAAAAATTCTGCGTTTCAGTCCCGATCTGATCGGAAGAGCAAAAAACATGACCATCATCCTGCATAAAAGCCCTAATCCTCATGAGGCCGTGAAGAGATCCAGATGGCTCATTTCTGTGGCATAATCCAAACTCTGCCATCCTAATCGGTAAATCCCTGTAGCTTTTCACTGGCCCATTTTTGTAAACTATGATGTGACCCGGACAATTCATCGGCTTTATCGCCATCGTCGTATTATCGCAGTCATCATTGACTACATACATATTTTCTCTAAATTTTTCCCAGTGTCCGGAAATCTCCCACAAAGACTTATCCAATAATTGCGGAGTCTGCACAAAAAAATAGCCATACTTCTCAGCAATCGCAGCTACCTTGTTTTTTACGAGATTAAATAGAATCGTCCCATTTTTTAGCCAAAAAATATTACCCGGAGCATGATCATCTATGTGAAATATTTCCAATTCCTGACCAATCTTTCTGTGATCCCTCGCCTTGGCATCCGATAAAAATACGAAATGAGACTCCATCTCCCGGCGAGTTGGAAACGCCGTTCCATAAATCCGTTGTAAAACCGCCTTCGAACTATCTCCTCGCCAATAAGCCCCGGCTACCGACGTCAGTTTCAGCGCATCCACCGAAATATAAGACGTACTCGGAACGTGAGGACCTCTACACAAATCAACAAAATCACCTAATCTATAAATCCCAACAAATTCATCGGCAATACCATCAATTAACTCTACTTTAAAATCCTGCCCCATCGCCTCAAACAACTTAATTGCATCTGATTTTTTCATCATCGACTTCTCAAATTTTAACTTAGAATCGATCACGTGACGCATTTTACCTTCTATCATCTCGAGATCATCAGTCGAAAAAATCCGAGTACTTAAAACATCATAATAAAACCCATCACTTATCGCGGGCCCAATCGCCAACTTGGATGTCTCATCAATTTCCAATAACGCCTTCGCCAAAACATGGGCAGTACTGTGCCTCAATATCGACAGACCATCACAATCTGAATAATTTATAAACAATACTGAATCATTTTCTTTAAGTTTTGTAGAGAGATCTGATTTAATTCCGTTAATTTCGGCGGCGATAGCGCTCTTCTTGCAACCTAACTTTACGGCCAAATCAAACGCCGACGCACCATCATCAATTCCATAGCCATCTGAGCCACTCTCAGAGATTATAATTAATCGCATAATCTATCCTCAATCGACAACCTTCGGAACACAAAACATACCAAACTTCTGAAACTTTGTATTCTTCATCAGAGTCTCCCTGGAGCCCGTCAACGACCGATCATCAGATCTCTCCAAAAAATCTGAATTCTCCGCCAATAATCCAGAATCATCGATACTAGATACATCAATCTCACGCAATTGATTTATCCAATCAAAAATTGAATTCAGTTTATTCAAAAACTCATCTCGATTATCATCACTAATCTCTATTTTTGCTAATTTACACACCTTATCCAGATCTTTGTCACCAATCACGAATCCCTCAATTCGAACACCTTAACGAGAGGAGCTCATGGTAGCACCTGATATATCCAGACACAAGTCTCAAAAAGTTGTTAATTCTGATATTATACACTCATCTTTGATCACAGAAATACTCACATACCGATAGTTATCCACATTCGATCAAGTTTTACCAACAACATTTTACCATGCCTAATTAACACCATATTCAATGGATGAAACCAGTTTCCACGTGAATCACATATTATAACTACAACTACCTTTTTTAAAAAAATGGTTTGTAGTTATGGTATGATCTTGAAGAATTACAACTAATCTCTGCCCGGATGGCGAAATTGGTAGACGCGCACGCTTCAGGTGCGTGAGAGGGTAACCTCGTGGAAGTTCGAGTCTTCTTCCGGGCACCACCAACCCACTGACCCGTATATTGCTAAAGGCTTCTCGCTACGGATGGCAATATGACAGCACTCGACCAATATTTGATACAATCGGTAAGGTTATCTCTGAACGTCGCAAAATCAAACGATTTGCAAATATACCCTGATGCTCCGTTTTTATAGGCCTCGGCCATCAGGTCCGTTCTCGTATTGTTCGTCAGAATAATAACCGGAATATCCTGAATCTCGCGATCTCTTTTAATTTCTTTGAGGACGGCAATACCATCTCGACGTGGAATATAGATATCGAGAAAAATAAGATCTGGTCGAGGAAAATCCGGACACAGCGTCTTGTATCGCAGAACTTCCAGAATCTGATCACCATCATGAACACAGAGGATATTAAGATTACCAAAAGAATTTAAGGCTCTCCGAGTTATCGTTTCATCTCCCGGATTATCTTCGACCAACAGCAGATTGATGATCTTCTTCCCGACGGAGTTCTCGAAGATACTAACCGTTGTTCCAGATGGACTTAAACTCATCCCGTCCAATCCATCGAAAAACTTTTCAACACCAACGCCATATAGAACCGATAACCTATACAAGGCACCGGCGGATATCTTGCTGATCGCCTGTTCGTATTTCTGAATTTGTTGATATGAAAGGCCGATCTTTGAGGCGACTTCAGCCAAAGTGAATCCTCTTTTAAGGCGTTTTTCTCTTAGGTGTCTACCTATGATCTTCTCGATGGAGACTGAATTGTTGGCGATATTACCCTTCATAACTAACCTCATCGTTTTGTTGTATCCCAATCGGTAGAATTATTTCGTATGAGCAACCATTACTATCCTCTAAAAGTTTAATTGTTCCATCATTATCGAGGAGAATATCGCGACATATTTCGAGCCCAAAACTCCTCGTTTTTCCATTTAAAATTGAACAGATCTTGTCCTGATCCTTCTTCGAGAGGCTCGATCCATTATCCCTGAAAATGATGCGAACGAAACGGTCTGATACTTCGCCGCCGGATATACTGATGATGAGTTCGTCAGAATTAGCGTGTTTTATAGAATTTTCAATCAAATTCTTGAAGACTCGAAGAATCTCGAGGTATTCGCCATTTACGGGAGGAATATCAGTATCACAGCGAATGACACATCCCCTACGAGAAATCTGCGAGCTGATTAATCTCCGAATATGATCGACGGCATCGTGAATCTTGAATATACGGTTAGACATACCGATCGATTCATCAAGAAATTTTTTGTGCCAATTACTCAAGGTTTCAACATTTTCGAGCGAAAAATCTATATAATTCATAACGTCTTTGTCACAATCAGATGATAATTGCAGTTTGATTAATTGGAGAAAATTAGAAATATTTCTGAGTGGCTCCTGAGAATCGTGATAAAATTTAGGGAGAGCACAGAGGGTTTTTCCGCGGCTATCACCGGCCGATCCAATCGTTAGACAAAAAAGATCAATTCCATCCTTCGTTGTGGCGATCTTCTGATAGGTCGTATCCGATGATTCACAGATATAGCTATTTCGCGTCTCGGGTATTAAGTCTAGAAGAGAATTCTCGCTTATTACGCGAGATTTTTCTAAATTACAGAAACGCGATGACTTAAAAAGTACATCATGAGAATCGGAAATAATCGCGAAAGGAATACGAAAAGTAACGTACTTCTCGAGGAGGGTAAAACATTTTGATATGGCATTGAACGCTCTTGAAACTTCCATATGGCTAGACTCACCCATCAAAATTAAAAACAAGCCAGCGGAACCACGACATGGTACACCATAAAAGTGTTATAAGTTCACAGTCGCAATATCCAAATGGTTGAAAAAATTCACATAATTCGCAGTATAGTTGATTTTTCATCAAAACACAATATTTAATATTATTCGGCTCCCCAGAGGCACGTATCCGCTGCTATTCACCACATCGACGGCAATACATTAGAAGTATGTGACGCAATTTTATTACCAAGTATTTTATGAATTTTTTAGATAATTAAGATGCAGCCCAGATTAAGCCTTTTTTAACACTTACGGCTTATATTTAATGAGCAATCGACAAAAGAAGAGAAACACTCTAGTGCCGTCTCAAAATAGTTATTTTCATCAATCAGCTGACCAGGTGTCAGGTGGCTCCTTCCTGCCACCAATAACAAACTTTACCCTTGGCGTTGATAGACAGGTAAGATTGGATGGCAGTCAATCGAGCGTGCATCCTATAGTTGCCAAAATCACTGACACAGATTCTAAAGTCAACTTTGATGTTGAAGGCGAACAAATTTCAGGAGGTTTTGTGGTATACTCCATCTCAGGAGCTCTCATAGCTAACGTATACGATCATCCCGTTGCCGATTTGATCAAGCCAGGATGGCTCACGGCTTCTCAGTTCTATATAGGCTTCAGACAACATCCTGAACTGTATTCCATATTTCGCTTCATAGGGCATGGTGGTACGTTAAAAGACATAACAATATACAGGTTATCCGGAACAGGAGCAAATTCGGACGAGGTCAAATCTGTGATTACCACAACAATAATCCTGAAAGAAGCGAAATTAACCGCAATAGATTTTGTCACTTCTGCTCATGTGGCAGGGGTATCGGTTGTGTACAATCAAATAGAGGTGGAAAGTGCGGCGATTGATCAAGCGAACGGAAATAAAAAGGGTGTTCAACAGAAAACAATATTCGATCTGGAAGCACCGCATAATAAGAAACAATCATAGATTCAGAGACAACTCACAATTTTTATGGACATAGATACGAAGTAGAGCATCCCTTCTACTGGATGCTCTGAGCCTGATATCCATTATCGATTCGAGAGTTTTCAGCTACAGGGAACTGACAAATCAGCACTCACCTTATTTCATATTATACAATGTCTTAGAAGTGGAGGATTTTTTTCCAGCCCTTGAGACCAAATGACAATAATACTCCGGCGTTGAACAATCCCATCCCCAGCCAGCCTTCCAGAGTCGGTCTTCTCAAAAACTCTAATTCTGTAATCTTTGGGGAAAACCGAATCTTCAAAACCAAATCAATGGAAATCGGGGCTTAGTTTTGCTATTTTCTAGGGATGGACTGCAAAAAAGAAAGTGACCCTGGTTTTTAAAACGGGAGATATATATGGCTCAGAAGGATTATTATGCTACATTAGGCGTTCCTAAAACCGCCTCTCAGGATGACCTGAAAAAGGCCTACCGGAAGCTCGCCGTAAAATATCATCCCGATAAGAATCAGGGAGACAAATCGGCCGAAGAAAAATTCAAAGAAATAAACGAGGCATATGATGTTTTGAGGGATGATCAGAAGCGAGCCGCATACGACCGATATGGTAGTGATGCCTTTCAGGGAGGAGGCTATGGATCATCCGGAGGTCATTCCGGAGGCTTCAATTTTACCGATGGATTCCCGAACTTTAGTGAAATTTTTGAGGAAATGTTCGGGGGAGCTTTTGGATATGGGGAACAGCCCGACCAGAGGACGACTCAACCAGGATCTGATATCCGGTATGACTTATCCATCTCTTTGGAGGAGGCTTACCGAGGCGGCACGGCAAAGCTCCGTTTTTCGACTTTAGTTCGATGCTCCGTATGCGGGGGATCCGGGAGCGAGGGCAGCAAGAAACCTGCCCCATGCCCGACCTGCGGTGGTCGTGGAAGTATGCGATATAATCAGGGATTTATCACGATCGAAAAGCCCTGTCAGACGTGCGGAGGAAGTGGTAGCGTCCTAGCCGATCCCTGTAAGAAATGCTCGGGCAGCGGCCGGATCAGAGGCGAGAAGAATCTTGAGATCACTATCCCTCCGGGCATAACATCGGGAGGGCAGATTCGGATTCTCGGCGAGGGAGAGGCCGGATTCAAGGGGGCTCCAGCCGGGAGCCTGTTCGTCGTCGTCACGAGTCGCCCGCATAATGTGTTGACCAGGCGGGATAATGATCTGTGCTGCACGGTCCCTATTTCCTTCACGACGGCGGCTTTGGGAGGTGAGATTAAGGTCCCGGATCTCGATGGCAACGATAATGTCGTCAAGATTCCAATCGGAACTCAGACGGGGACGAAATTCAAAATCAAGGGGAAGGGGATGCCGATCCTAAACTCCTCCAGGAAAGGGGACTTTTTCGTCGAGGTCATCCTGGAGACTCCGGTTGCCCTCTCCAAACGGCAACGAGAAATCCTCCAGAAATTCGACGGAGAGAAGGATGATCAGAAGAATCATCCGAAATCCTCAGAATTCCTTAAAAAATTGAAGGATTGGATAGGTTAAATTGAAGAGAGATCGTTTATTTTTGGATAAATTTACTGAGACTTCGATTTATTTTAAATCGGATAGAGATTTCGTCCAGTCGATTATATCAGAAATTGAAAATATTTTGTCCTGCCGCCTGGATCCGACTCTCCCCATCGAGGAATCGCCATTTTCGTATGGAACCAAGGATCTGGAATCGATCAATACGGCCTCAGAAGATCTGAATGCATTCGGATCTCTGTGTCGCAGGGCAATCTTACATTTTGAACCGAGGCTAGATGATCTGGAGATTACGGACGTTAAAATTGATAGGGAAACTCAGACAATATCTCTCGAGATCGTTTGCTACCCAAAACGCAATGATCTCACCAGATTTTCAACACTTCTAACACGAAGGACTTACTAAAAGTATGCTTTGTGGGATATTTAGTTTTAATTTATAATGAAGTGTTTGATGTTTCGTTGCACATTTTTTTGTCACAAAATTTGACATCAGTAGCGGGCGTTTTTGGAGCGAACCATTACCACCCCCAAGATTAAGGTGTGAGATGGATTGGCGGTAACGGACAGGAACTAAATAAGAGGCTGCATGAGTTGTTGGTGTAAATCAGGGGAAGTTAGCAAGGGAGACGTAAGCCCGAAATCCAAACGTAGCAACATGAGCAGTAGATTTAGTACCGTCGTCCAGGATGTCGTAGAGAAATTCCAGTGACTAAGGATGTGGTCTTTTTAACGAGGCATCAAAAAGAATTGGCAATCGTGTCTTTCTTTTTGCAGAAAAATGATTCGAAAAAACCTATGTGATTTGAGCAATTGACGTATTCGATTGATGATACATTTCACGAAGAGGAGCAAGCCAAGGAAAAGCCGGCTTGCCAATTCTATACCATCCTCGGTTTCGCGTAAGGATCGTGGAAAACTGCAGAAAAACAGCAGCGGAACACATAAGATACTTACATAATCCCGCTAACTGAGATTTTCACTTATGTTGATGATTTTTGCAAGATATCTAAAGCAAGAATTAAAGAGTTTGCAGTAGAAAGCTGTTACAAAAAGAATAGGAACAAACCTATGAGAATGAGTATTTCTGAAATAATGATAATAATGATTATGTTTCATATGAGAGTCCTATTAAGGGCGCTGTTGCATATTTCGAAAATGTGGTAAAAGAGTATGCAGTTATAAGTGTTTTAAAAATCGAAACATGAGATCGAAGCTTATTAGTTTATTTGCGATTTTGTTTCTATTGTGCGGCTGCACAGAAGACGGCGCAGAAAAGAAGCAAACTCAAGAACAGAATCAAAACCATCCAGACACAAAAATCATCACCACCGATAAAATAGAAGATATTGAGGCAGAATTTGAAAGAGCCGACGAGAATACTCTCGTCGTATTCGATTGCGATGGCGTTTTGACCACTATTTCTTGGGATCGGGCAAAATCAAATCGGCAGACTATTCTCGTCAATAAAAAAATGCCGCAATTGGTGGATGAACTGCAGCAAAGAGAAATAAAAACAGTTGTTCTTACGGCCTTGTCAGCGAAGGCTTCCAAGAAATTACAGAATCCAATAAAATGGAGAATTGAAACGTTGAAATCTCTTGGGTATCATTTCGAAAAATCGTTTCCATCGTTGGAAAATTGTTGGCTACCTATGCCAAATAATCAGCCAGACAGCGCATATGATCAGGGAGTCATTTGTTGCGGCAGAACTCGTAAGGATGACAGCTTGAAGGCCTTTTTAGGTTACGCTAGTTGTCATCCGTCGAAAATTATTTTCATAGATGATAGCATTAGAAATATTCAGCACGTCGAAGCTTTCTGTAAAGAAAGGCGTGTCGTTTTCGTTGGGATTGAATATACAGAAGAAAAAAAACTTATGGAAAGAGGTGAGTAATTGGAAGTCTGTTTGTTCGAACCAGAGATTGCGCAGAATACGGGAGCCATCGCCAGGCTTTGCGTGTGTTTTGGGGTGCGCCAGCTTAATATCATCGAACCCGCATCGTTCATCATCGATAATAATCGAGCCCTCAAGAGGGCCGGGATGGATTATATCGAGAAGGTGAAGTTAATTCGGTATGAATCCTTCGAGGAATTCAGAGCATCATATGCCGGGAGAATCGTGCTGTTCGATGTCAAGGCGACCAAGAAATACTTCGATATCCAATTCCTCGAATCAGATTGCATGATGTTCGGCAGAGAGAGTTCGGGGGTAACGGCCGAGGTTTTTGCTGGCTGCGACGAGAGGGTAATCATTCCCATGAGCCCTGAGGCGCGATCTTTGAATGTGGCTATGTGCGCGGCGATCGGGCTGGCCGAAGCCGCCAGGCAGTTATAATAATTTGAACCATTTATTGCTTTTATATCGTTTGTAGAGTAAAATGAAATTAACCGTGAATGAAATGAGTATAAAATCATATAATATATCGATCGATAAATACCCGTTTATTAAACGCATAACTCTTCATGGTTTTGAACATGCTTCGATTTTTGGAATTCACAAATATGGCGGCTAGAATGATGAATTGTAAGATTTGTGAGATGACAGTTCCAACGGCCGCACCGTATGCCCCCATTTTGAGCGTTATCACCAGGTAATATGACAAGACCGCGTTGACGGCATTCCCGAGGATGGAAATAATGGTGATGATATTCGTCTTACCCTGGCCCACGAAAAATGCCGAAAGACCAGCTATGAGGCTCGGAAGAAAACCAAAATAAAGCAACGGTTTTTGATAATCGATCCCGTCTCGAACTGCATATTTTGGCAGGAAATGAATGTATTCCGAAAAATATCCGAGAGGAATGAAGACGATTATAGACGAAGCACAGGACATCCATATCATCTGCCATACTGGAATCGCCAATTTGTCGTACCGTTTTTGACTATTGTACTGCCCGACGAAAATTTCGGAGGCCGTCGCGACGCCAACAAAAACCCAAGACACTACGGCAACAAAATTTCCAGAGACGATGGCCGCATACATCGCGACTACCGAATATTTTGCCAAGATCACTCGATCGACGCAGTACATCAAATTCTGCGACAGAACGAGCAAAATCATCGGTACGGCGACCCTTAAGATGCTACCGAATGAGCAAGTTATTTCTTTATGATCCATTGAGGCCGATGAGTATAAAAAATGGTGAGAAGGAACGACCTCCTCACCTTTACGAACAGTTTATTTTTTATTATTAATCTCTTAATTGCAAATTTACGGCTGAAACTTTTCCATTTCTTGCCATCGTTTCGTATCCAACGCTTTGCCCCTCATTGAGGACATTTATCCCAGATTTTTCGAGGGCGCTAATATGGACGAAGATGTCGTCTCCTCCATCATCAGGCTGAATAAAGCCATACCCTTTGCTAAAATTGAACCACTTAACCTTTCCAGTCGTCATTCTTCGAACGTCTCCTTAAACACAATAACCGCTCTAAAGCGGCGTACTACCAATCCTTGTCCTCTTTTTACGCAAATATTAAACGGGATTTTCAATTCCGAACGACTGGAAGCCGAGCATTAATATTCAACCGGCAAAAAAGAGCACAATCACTTCAGCCCCCAGTATACTCCCAACTAAATGGGATGGCAAGAAAAGACGATTCGTTTTCAGCAAAATCGTTTGGTGGCTAAAAGGACGTCTCGAGCGATCGGGGCCGCCGTTTTTGCTCCACCACCTCCGTGCTCAACCAATACGACGACTCCATATTTTGGATCCGAATCTGGGGCATATCCCACGAAAATGGCGTGTTCTTTCAGCCAATAATCATCCGACACCGTTTTCCCTTGTAGTCGCTGATCCTCAGTGATACGATAAACTTGAGAGCTGCCGGTTTTCCCGGACATCTCGAAATTATCGTCGAAAGTTGCGGATCTTCTCGCCGTTCCGGTATCTGAATTTACTACATCATACATCCCGTCCAGTATCAGCTCGATATGCTCCCGTTTATATCGCAGGTTATCCGATGATGTTATCTCTCTGCTCCGTCTTAGATATGGAGTTATCGGATTCAGGCCATTGACCATGATCGATATCATCCTGACCAATTGGAGCGGAGTAGCCAGTGCAAATCCCTGCCCTATCGCCAAGTTTAATGTGTCACCGGTCGTCCATTTCTGTTTTTTAGTCGTTTTTTTCCATTCTCTCGTAGGAATGAGGCCGGACTTTTCTCCGGGTAGGTCGATTCCGGTCGGTATCCCCAGACCGAAATCATTGGCAGTTTTTACTATTTTATCGGCCCCCACGCTTTCGGCGACGTTATAAAAGAATACGTCACAGGATTCGGCGAGGGCACGTCGCAGATTGATCGACCCATGTCCACCATATTTCCATCGCCAACAGTGGAATTTATGTGATCCAAGTTCGTGGACTCCTGTGCATCGGAATCTGGTATGCTCGGTTATAACTCCAGCATCAAGCCCAGCCAGGCCAGTAATCATTTTGAAGGCTGATCCTGGAGAATATAGGCCACTTATTACCTTATTGATCGCCGGTTTAAACGGATTGTCATACAGTTCTCGGAGAACCTTCGGATCTATCCTCTTCGTAAAGATATTAATATCGTACCCTGGATACGAGACGAACGCTAAGATTTCCCCGGAATGCACGTTCATAACGACGCAGGAGGCCCCACTATGCTCAGATAAGATTTTGTATACCTCTAACTGCAGATCAAGATTGATGGTAAGGTGAATATCGGATCCTGGAGTGCTTTCTGTATTGCTCACACACCGAACGAATTGCCTCCTCGAATTGACCTCTACATGTTGAACTCCGATTTTACCGAACAACTCCTCGTCGTACGATTTTTCGATTCCAGTTTTGCCGATTTTAGCCATCGGTAGAGTGAGGGCCATATTTTCGGTTCTCTCGATGTCTTTTTCAGTTGGAGCCCCGATATAACCGATGACGTGAGAAAGCTCCTCTGCATGTAGGTATTTCCTGGTTTGAACCTTTTCGATGA
Organism: Holosporales bacterium; assembly: GCA_031266385.1. GTDB lineage: Bacteria > Pseudomonadota > Alphaproteobacteria > RUG11792 > RUG11792 > JAIRNI01. The sequence continues at coordinate 14,957 of JAISBC010000045.1, read as the reverse complement.
TGATACCTGGGAGCAACGATGAGGTAACATAATATCCCGCCAAATCATCCCAATCTAGATTTTCTTGCAATAAAACTAACTTATTGTTGCGATTAATAGTTTCAGGAATATTGCGCAATTCTGAAATCGATTTATCATCCAATCGTTTTTCTTTTATAATCTGATCGATGACATCGGCTCTATTTTCTTCTGGAATCTCTAATAAATCCAAAACGGCTGAGTAGGTAAATTGATTACTGGCCAGTAATTCACCATTCGCGGCTAATATTTTTCCTCTTGGAGGTAATATCCTTTTCGCGACCAACCTATTCTTATCCGATAGTAGTTTGAAATGAGAAAATTGAAGAATCTGAAGATAGAACAACCTCGATCCGAGGACAATCCCGATGGCCGTTTTAATTCCGGCGAAAATGAAGGCCCTCCTTGTAATGAGCTTCCTTTCATCCCGGAGACTGCACATCTAAGGGAAACTCAAGGAGCGTCCAGCGTCCAGAGCTCCTCCACAACCCGTGAGGAATCCCGGGCTAGTGCAGACGGCATGAGCATCCAGACGAGCGATGTTTGATCGGCGTAGAAGACAGGGAAAACGGGAAAACCTCTCCATTGAGGATAGCTGTAGCACGGGAAGCGCTGATCAAATCAACCTTGAGGCTGCCAGCAGCTTTTCCAGCCGAGGCTCCGCCTTTCCCTTTCTTCGTCTTGGAGCCGCCACTCTTATCGGCTTTCTTCTTGGAGGTATCATCCGCAGACTTGTCATCTGAGCTCTTATCAAAGAGTTTCAAAAAACTAGTTAGGGTAGCGGGGTCTGCCAGGTTGAGAGATGAAAGCACCTGATCGCCGACATACCTCAGACATTCCTTCGAATCCACCGATCCAAATACGGTCGGTAGCGCAGAAACACCGATCACTGAGAGGGCCTCTTTACTGCCTAGCATAACGAGCTGCACACTTGCCTGTTTCGATTTGTCTTCAGGATCATCCAGCTTAATACCAAATTGCTGCAGCTTCGCGGCGGCAGACTGATAATCTTCCATGGTTGGGTCGTGCCAATTGCTGAGAACCTCGAGAGTCGGAATATGTACGAATATAATATTTATTTTATACATATTCAAGATTTCGATATATCTAGCGAAGACGCTCAAGAAATTCGCGCAATGTGGGCACCAATCTCCGACGCAAACGGCGAGGGCCCTCTTTAGCCGGGGATTCTTATCCACCTTCACGAGCCCATCTCCATTTCTCTCGAAGCAGGGTAGGCTAACAGTGTTACCAGATCCGCCATTTCCCTGGGGTTGAGAGGCGTTTAGGGTCTGGGTAGCTAAGGATGCATCTACGATCGGAGCGACACCAGCTCCATTGGCTGGAGGCGCCACAGGAGGTCCCCCAGGAGGTGCTGAAAAACCTGGAGCAACATATTGTGCAGGCTGCCCTCCAGCTGGCACCCCATATTGTCCTACGACTGGTGCCCCGGAAGGCATTCCAGGCTGCCCGTATTGTTGCGGGTCCGGTGCCGGTTGTGGTGGTGGGTTTTGTGCGGCCGTCATGACTGCTCCTGGTTGCGCCTGAAACGTGGGGCCACTACCCAGGACCGAAAACATCATAAAAAGCGAGTAAATGACCCCAATTGTGCAGCGTTTAACTATGTTCATAGCAAAATTCCCAAACCATTCCCCAAGTACTTGGTGCGCCCAGAAAGAGTCGAACTCTCAGCCTCCAGATCCGTAGTCTGACGCTCTATCCAATTGAGCTATGGGCGCTATCTCAAGTTATTGTGGCATATGAACTCGATTGTTTCAACAAAAAGTGATCTAGAACATTGTTATAGAACAAGAATTATGCGGCCTGTAAGATCGATTCGAGTTTCTTAATGGCGTCGGATTCCTCGATTTCGTCAATCACCGATACCTCTCTGGCCAGTCGTTCAAGGGCGTGTTTATATAGTTGCCGCTCGCTAAACGATTGGGCGACCTCTCCATCACCTCTGTAGAGCTCACGAACGACTTCTGCAATCGCAACCGGATCTCCAGAATTTATTTTTGATTCGTACTCCTGGGCCCTTTTGCTCCACATTAATCGGCGTTTTTTAGTCTTCTGCACAAGGGTGCCGAGGACCTCTTCCATATCCGATTTACTAACGACTCCGCGTAATCCCGCCTCTACGGCCCTCTTTACCGGTAATTTTAATTCTAACTTACTCCGCGGGAAGGAGATAACAAAAAACTCAACGATCGTTCCATCGATATCGATTCTATCTACTCGATCGAGGAGACCGACACCATGAGACGGGTAAACAACCCACGCCCCCACTTCAAAAGAGATTCCCCTATCAATACTACTCATTAGCCGACGCTTTAGAGATCTAGCCACTCCGGCCACCAGTTAACGGAAAATTAACACAATTGGCTTCTGAAGTCAATTGCTAATTCCAATCAGAATGCAAATTCTACCGCATTTTATAATCTATTAATTCATCTCATTATTTGTAATTACCATTTTAATCGAGTTTATTTCTTCGGCATCACGCATAGAATTGTTAACCTCGAAAAGCTCAGATTCCTTGATTCTCTCAGCCATATCTGGTACCATTCTCGTAAAGTTCTACGATTCCTCTACAGCAACATTGAAGGATAAGTTTTTATGATTTTCGAGAACGTTGTTTCCGATAAGCTGCGGCATGAAGTTAGGGTAATTTTTGAATCGCAGGAGATAGAGGATGAGATAACTAAGTGCGTCGAAGAGAAGGCAAAAACCTTTCGGATGCACGGATTCAGGCCTGGGCATGTTCCGCTCGATATCGTCAGGAATAGCGTCGGTGGAAGTGTCGTTAAGGATGCCTTCGATGCATTGATTTCTAGGGCTTGTGATGAATGTGTAAAACGGCTTGCTGCGACCGAGATCGCGACTACTCCTGCTTATCGTTTCGAAAATAATTATGAACCGGGAAAGGATGTTTCGATCGTAATTGCCGTCGAAATCGCTCCGTCATTTGAGTTGAAACCATTCGAGTGCGAGGTAACCAGGGTCATTCCGAAAGTTTCGGACGATGATGTGAAAGAGGCGCGAGATGGTTATCTGAGGTTAGTTCCAATCCTCGAGAAAGCCCAAAAAGATCACGAGATACAGCATGGAGATGAGGTTACATATGTCGCAAAATGTTACAACGATGGTGTAGAGAGCAAAAAAAAGAGCTTTCAAAATAAGCTATTGATTCCTGAAGAATTTGGGGAAAGTGCCGATTTTTTCAATAATTTTCTCGGTAAAAAGGCTGGAGAAAGTTTCGATTTCGTGACTAGTGATCAGATCAATCTAAAATATAAATTTACGATAAGATCCATCAGATGTCCAGTTACTGGGCTGTCTACCGAAGAAATCGCCGATCGGAAGGGGGTCAAAGATCTCGCCGATTTCGAATCCAAGATAAGGCAGTCTCTGGAGTATGTCATAATTGATACGGCGTTTTTGTATCATAAGAGTCAGATTCTTGAGTATCTAAGTGATCAGTATGATTTTGATGTACCGCAGAGTATTTTCGATTATGAGACGAAAAATTTGTTGGCTGAGATTAAGGCGGATGCGGCCGAGGAAGAGGAAAGAACCGGGCAGAAACAGGAATTGGAATCCGATGAGGAGCTTGCGGCCGAGTATGCCGATATCATTAAAAAACGTGTCATTTTGGGATATGTTTTGAATAAAGTTGCAAAGGAGAACAATATCGTCGTTTCCCAGGCTGATTTGCAGGGAGCCGTCATGGAAGAGATTAGAAGATCTCCGTATCAAGCTCGAGAGATAACGGATTTTTATATGAAAAACCCTAATGCCGTTGCCTACAAAAAAGCTGAGATTATCGAGAGGAAGGTTATAGACTTCCTGATGTCTCAGGCAAAAACGACGGATGTCGAGAAAACCATCGACGAAGTCAACGAGCTTAGAGAAAATTTACTCGAAGGAGAAGATGATATAAAGGATCTACCGGTCGGTGCTGAGGATTAATTTAGGGAGATTATGTGGATGTCTGGTTTTGTTCCAATTGTTGTCGAACAGACGAGTCGAGGAGAGAGATCCTACGATATATATTCGAGGCTCCTGAAGGAGAGGATCGTATTCCTAACGGGTGGTATCGATGATGATGTTGCGTCGATCGTATGTGCCCAGTTGTTATTTCTCGAATCGGAAAATTCGACTCTGGATATCAATTTTTATATAAACTCCCCGGGAGGAGTTGTAAGTTCCGCCCTGTCGATTTTAGATACCATGAACTATATCAAATGTGATGTTTCTACACTCTGTATTGGACAAGCCTGTTCGGCGGGGTCGCTTTTGCTGTGTTCTGGGGCGAAGGGGAAAAGGTTCTCGCTTCCTAATTCAAGGATCATGATTCATCAGCCGTCTGGTGGGGCTCGCGGTCAGGCGACCGACATCGAGATTCATGCCAGAGAAATATTAAGTCTGAGAGAAAAACTCAACGCTATTTATGCGGCGAATACTGGCCAGGATATCGAGGTAATCAATTCGGCCATGGAGCGAGATAAGTTCTTGTCGGCTGAGGATGCCGTGAAATTTGGTCTCATCGATCAGATTATCGAGAGGAGGCAAACAGAATCGTGTTAATGATTTATTCAGTGAATTATGTCAGAATATGGCTTTAAAGTGGGTATTTTCATTGCCTAGGTTCGTTTTATATGTCCGTTAACTCAGCGAAAGATGAAGTCCTGTTTTGCTCGTTTTGCGGGAAGTCTCAGAACGAGGTTAAGAAGTTAATAGCTGGCGTAACGGCCTTCATTTGCGATGAATGCATATCTCTTTGCTCAGATGTGATCAAAAAAGAATCGGCGGCTGCTGGGGCCGATGACGGTAGCTTTCTGACTCCATCTGAGATATTCAAAAAATTGAATGAACACGTCATCGGGCAAGAGAAGGCGAAGAGAACTTTATCGGTCGCGGTTTATAATCATTATAAAAGATTGGAGCGTAAATCCAACAAATATCCGGATGTAAATATCGCGAAATCGAATGTCCTGCTCGTTGGGCCGACGGGATCGGGCAAGACTCTGTTGGCCAGGACGCTGGCGAAATGTATAGACGTTCCATTCGCGATGGCCGATGCTACATCTCTGACAGAGGCCGGATACGTCGGAGAGGATGTCGAGAACATCATCCTGAACCTGTTACAGGTGGCCGATTATGACGTCGAAAAGGCGCAGCGTGGCATAGTATATATCGACGAAGTCGATAAAATAACGAGAAAATCTGAGAATCCATCGATTACCCGAGATGTATCGGGGGAGGGAGTTCAGCAGGCCCTATTAAAGGTGATCGAAGGGACGGTCGCCTTCGTCCCGCCGCAGGGAGGGCGCAAACATCCTCAACAGGATTTTTTGCATATCGACACGACGAATATTTTGTTCATTTGCGGCGGGGCATTCTGCGGTCTCGAGAAGATCATAGCCGCTCGCGGGAAGAAGAGCGGCATAGGATTTGGAGCCGACGTTGAGAAATCCGAGGATAGAAGGGTAGGGGAGCTGTTCAAAGAAATCGAAACGGAAGATCTGTTGAAATTTGGGCTTATCCCAGAATTCGTTGGGAGATTACCGGTTGTGGCGACACTCGAAGACCTGAAGGAAGATGATTTGTTGAGGGTGCTGACCGAGCCGAAGGATGCGATATTAAAGCAGTACGCGAGTCTATTCGACATGAACGACGTAACGTTGACGTTCAAGGAGGATGCGATGAAGGAGGTCGTCCGGCAGGCCATCGAGAAGAAAACTGGAGCCAGGGGGCTGAGATCGATTGTTGAGGATCTTCTGACGGATCTGATGTTCGATATCCCGGATAACCCGGATGCTACCGAGGTCATCATCGATAAGGAGGTTGTAAACAAGACATCTCCCCCAACGATCATAACTGATGACCGCGCCGCGTAATGGCCCAGAACGAATGGATGATCTCCCGTGAAGCCCAACAACCCAGGGAGAGGTCAAGAGAATGGGACAGTGGATGTATTTGGCCCAACAAATAGATTCACGAGTACACAACAAATGTATAAATAGAAAATGTGGAGAAATGGTATAAATCCGAAGGGCCAAAAGTTGACTAAACAGTATGCAAGTGATAAGATGAAGTAAATAGCATATACATAGAGGCCAATAGAATGAATGAGCCCAGCCACATTTCCCATCCCCGGTCTCCTAGACACAAAACGAGGTACTTAGTCCTCCTCGCCGTGATCATGGTAAGTCCATGCACCCGGGTCAACATACAGGCGGCTGAATACCAACAGAGAAAGGAATCCTCATATTACTACGTGCCTTATATGCCAATGCCTCCCTGGGTTCAACCTAGGGCCAAGAAACCTGCTCCAAAGGTTATGGAGCCGCTACCACCAATCCCAGGCCGCCCAGCATTCTGTCAGGTAAGGGACTATCTTGCCTTTGAAAACTGGGAAGGAAACCCACACCGGGATACAACCCAGTATCCACAAATCCTGGCAGCCACACAGAAAGACAAAGTCCATAGGTCGCGCCCATCCTACAGGGCAGCAGCCCAACAACTCAACAAAGAGGTAATAGTAGGAAGCAAGCTTTCAACGAATGAAGTGAAGGCAAAGGCAGTAGAAGTTTTTGGGAATTGGGAGTGTGGAGCAGCAGAAGGGGTCCCAGCGGCAATAATAGTGAACATCGGCATGTTCCGAGAGGCCCTGGCAGAGGCCGATCCGGAATCGGAAATCACATTTTGGCAGCTACTCAAAGCAACGGAAGGAGGAATGATACACTTCGCGAACAAGGTGGATCAACTGTCCCCGAAACTAGGGCAACATCCCGTCATTACCAAGAGCTGCATAGCATTCCGGGGAGCCCGGGAGCGCCCCACTGGGACAAAGATCAAAGACGAAGTGGAATACGATTGATAGGCGTCCATAGCCCCCCAGTCTACTTAGCCCTGGTTTTCCAGAATTCTTGTTAGTAAATATGATTGGGGGATAAGCGAGCTTCTGACTGACGGATCTGATGTTCGATATCTCGGATAAACCGGATGCTATCGAGGTCATCATCGATAAGGAAGTGGTACATAAAACATCTCCTCCAACGATCATCTCGGATACCCGCGCCGCATAAGTTTAAGAGTAGGAGAGTCCGAGATTCCCTGCTCAATCAAAAAGAATTGTGTATCCCAATCGTATCAACCACCAATTTGGAAGAAGACTTAAGAAGGTGAGGAGAGCAAATTTTAGAGAGGGTTAATGTGGCGGCCCATCCCATCTTACTGCAATGTAATTTATCTGTATTATAATTTACGCGACGAGATCTTATGATTTGAGGGAGCGGTTTTTTTTAATGAGCAGTCCGACGGGGAAGAAGTACCTCGTAGAGCAAAATGGGCGAAAACACCCGTTTTTGTCAAATCATCAAGCTGGCCGATAGTTTACACAACATGGCCAGAACACCCGATCTTCCTTAGCCCCAGCACAAAATAAGCAGTAACGGACCTATATAGATGTTGGTCGGGAAGAGCGGATTCGAACCGCCGACCCCTATCCCCCCAGAATAGTGCGCTGACCAGGCTGCGCTACTTCCCGATAATTCCTATTCTAAATGAGACGACCAGATAAGGCCATTAGAATTTTAGTTGAAATTCCATTCCCGACAGGTGCAACTAGAAAATTAAGAAATAAGAGGGGCGCCGATAGATTAGCAGTCGGGAGCAGGCTAGCCCACCCCCCCCACCCACACAAACTCCCACAATCGGACCTATTACTAGGAGCCACGAAGCACAGAAACGGAGAGAATAGTAAAGGGGGAAGGGTAGGGATGGGGTCTAAAGAATATAGTTGAGTGCTGATTCATTTATCTTTGGCTGGAAACTCTCAAAAAAGCATACAAGAATTATGAAACGAATAAAGGCCGAAAACATTGGTCTTGCCTTGGTTAGGAGATTAATTCATAATGATCGGCTGTGGTTGTCTCCTTCGTCTAGGGGTCTAGGACACCGCCCTCTCACGGCGGCAACACGGGTTCAAATCCCGTAGGAGATGCCAGGAAGTTAGTCTCGTTAATTTGAAGCAAAAAAAGAGGGCGCCTAGCTCAGTTGGTAGAGCAACTGACTCTTAATCAGTGGGTCGCAGGTTCGAATCCTGCGGCGCCCACCAGAAAGCTCGGCTCATACCGTCTATCTCATCTATTCGACAAATTCCTCTTCAGCTTTCTTGTTTTCCTCGGGTTTGTTAGTTTCAGTGGAAGATTCAGAGATTTTAGTTTCTTCACCTGGAGATTTTTTTTCCTCTTGGGCGCCTTCAGTTTTGGTCTCAGAATCCTCCTTCTTCTCTGCCTTAGCTTCCACGACATCATCGGCCATTCTCTTCTCGGATCCAAATAATCTGCTGGGAGTATTGTCGGATGATATCGGGAAGAAAACTTTGGCAGGTAATTTGGTCTCGATCACAGAGCATCCTTTGTCTGAGCATTTATTCAGAACCGTGCTCTTTTTGTCAAAAATATATAAAGAATTATCCTGAGTCACAACGAGAGCGTACCTGTTGGTGTATTCGTTATACGAAATGAACAGAACGCAGGCCACCAATATCGTGAGGCATATGATGAGTGTGTTTTTTACGCCATAAACCATAAATTTTTTCTACCTTTGCAAAAAATCTCACCATATCGTCAATGTTGCAGGTATACTATTTAGCGATTAAAGAATCCTTAATTGGGGAAGGAAATGTTAGGAACGATTAAGAAAGTTTTTTCAATTGCGATTGTTTTCCCTCTTCTTGCGAACCTAAGTTTCGGCAAAATAGAGGATTCTAAGGTCGCAGAATGCGCAAAAAAAATGGATGTAATTATCAAGGACGGATTAAAAAAAACAGGCATTCCTGGATGTGCATTCGTCGTGGCCAGGAAGGATAAGATAATTCATGTTGCCGCCATCGGCCAGACAACCCTCGATTCTAAATCGCCAACGGAAGTAACGCCCAGCACGGTTTTCCCGGTGTCCTCCGTTTCAAAGAATTTTACGGCCGTTCTGGTTGGTGCTTTGGTGGACGCAGGCAAATTACACTGGAACGATAAGGTCAGAAAATATCTACCAGACTTTTTCATATCAACCGAAGAATTATCGCAGGAAATGACGATAACGGATCTGATTTCTCACAGCTCCGGATTCAATCATTTTTACGGCGATTCTCTTTTAGCGGTTGACTATGATAAGGCCAAGATTTTAAGGTCACTACGCTTCATTAAGCAAAGACCCGGCGAATTCAGAAAACGTTACGGATATCAAAATATAATATTCGGAATAATCGGCGATGTCTTGGAGGCAGCCACCGGAGAAAAATATGAAGATTTAATACAGGAATACATCTTCGATAAAATGGGGATGACGGAATCGAGCGCGATTCGCTCGGCTTATATAGATAGTAAGTATGGATATTTCAAGTATCTGCTTTCAAGGTTCGGCCACGACAAAGAGAAATTCGGATTTTTCAAGGCGGCATGGAGGCTTATCTCCCTGCCATTTACCTATAAACCGCAACACGTCGTCACAGGGCATTCCAGCTTTAAGGGAGTTATCGAACAAAGACCATGCATCGGGATTTACCATAAATTTCCCGCCACTTCCGGAATCAACGTTTCAGCGAATGATTTGGCGAAGTGGGTTTCTATGCTGACCAACAGAGGGACCTTTAATGGAACAACGATCATCCCGGCCAATATATTCGAGAAGTTAACTTCTCCAGTCGTAGTAGCCAAGAATTTAAAGGACGACGATCTTACTTTCGTGAAATCGAGGTACGAGAAGGATACAGTATCCTATGGTATCGGGATTTTTAAGGCCGTGTATTCGGATAATGGAAAAAACGGCAGAACTATCTTTTTTCACATGGGAGGAATATACGGAGCAGTCGCATTTATTGCCATCTCTCTCGAGGATGATATAGGTGTCGGCATGGTCTGTAACTTCGGTGGAACAGCTCATACTTTATTCGCTGAATACATGGTTCACCAGTTCCTGGATTTATGTTTTTCATATTCGAAAATAGATTGGGTTGATGCCGAGCTCAATTCAAGACGACTTTTCAAAAGGAAGCAAGATTATTTCCTCAAAGACTTATCGGAAACGAATCCAACCCCTGCTGGAACCCACGAGGAATACAGCGGGAAATATGAGAACGAAATTTATGGAGTGGTAACAATTTTTTCAAAGGGGGATGACCTGATGCTCAGCGATGGAGTTATGCAGACGAAACTAAATCACATTAACGGCGATACATATACATTTCCAAGCAAAAACATGTGCCAAAACTACCACGACTCTGATGAGTGCGTTGTATTCAAACGAGATCAGTCGATGAAAGTCGAATCTATTTTTGTAACATGTTTTAAAGAGAATCATTCAACCTTCAAGAAAGTAGCGAATTAGTTTGTTCCAGAAGTTAGTGTCGATTCCAGGATGGGGCCAAGGATCATCACGAAACTGAGCCTCGTGAAATCGGTCACCGGTTTGGCATAAACTTTACCTGTCTTCGGATCAATGCTCACTATCTGGGCAACCGGAATATTAACCTGAAATATTCCTCCCTCACCGGAGGTATATAGAATATCTCCAATTTTGTTACTTCCACTAACGGAGTGCGGAGTATCGCAAATTACGACCGATTCTAGCCCAGCTACACCATCCCCCGAGAGAATCATACGTTCTCCAGATTTAGAAATGACTGGAATTGATAGACGATTATCAAGGACCGTCATAACCTTGGCGACTTTGTTGTGGTGAACTTCGTAGACGATTCCAACGAGCCCCTCATTAGAGACGACGACACATGATTTATGAGTTTCGCCGCATTTCGCCGAAATAAGAAGAAAGGATTCGCAAAATGATTTATCGTATCCCAGAACCTTTTCTATTGATCTAGACTTTGATATCGAATATTCGAAATTTAATGATTTTTTTAATTCGTCTAGTTCCTGCTTCATATTGGTAACTACTATAGTTTTCATTTTCAGATCGTCTATCTCTGCGAGCAGTCTTTTATTTTCCTGTTGAATTTCAATAAATCCCAAAATTAACTTTGGAAATTCGACTATATTATTTGCAAAAATCTTGACGGGAGCAACTACGTTACTGAGAGAAGATTTGAGTAATACTATTAGACTAAACCGAAATAAATCTGCGACGATACACGAGATGGCTAGAAAGCACGGTAAACAACATCTCCATATTACGGCCCCATTTTTTCTCGATGCAAAATTTAACATTAAGAAAAAAATCGATCGCTTTGAAGTCGTTTTTGGATTGAAAATATTACGCATTACGATACGTCTATTTTTAAGGCTTTAATTTTTGCATTTAATGTGTTTCGACTAATCCCGAGGATCTTTGCCGTGCGGCGTTTATTTCTATCGGCCAGGTAAAACGCCTTTTGTATAAGGGAGCGTTCTACCTCATGGATAACAAACCAATACAACTCGGAAACATCATCTACATTTTTTTGGATTAAAAAAAAATTATCCAAGATATGATCTATTACAGATGAAATTCCACTTGCCTTCAAAGTATTCTCCAAAAATAGATACAGAAAAAAACCGAGAACATTTATGGTGCGGATGAAGGGACTCGAACCCCCACGACTCTCGTCACAAGAACCTAAATCTTGCGTGTCTACCAGTTTCACCACATCCGCATCCCAGGAGGGATGCTACCACATATCCGAGCCGTTCGGAGCTATTTTTTCATCCGATAAATTGATTGTGGAGTCCAGTATACGGTCAGAGAAATTTGTTTTATAGCTCTTTGCCAGCTGCTGATAAAATTCTTGTTGCTCCTGCCGGCGATTGTCCGGCGATATGTATTAATCGATTGAATAATATTTTCACTCAAATCGTCAACTCCAGAAACTTTTGGACAAACTGCTTGTACGGCTTGATAAATATCTTCGCAGTTCTCAGTGAACTGTCCGGTTAGGATATTACACGAGAAATGCAGCGGTTCCAGCATATTATGCCCTCCGATTCCTGGGATCAGGCTACCACAAATCAAAGCCGTGTCGATTACCTCAAAAAAGTTTCCGAGGCAGCCAATTTGATCGATTATATAAATATCCTCTTGAATCTCAAATCTCTCTTCCTTTGCCACAGTATGCCGAATCGATGATAACCCGAATGTATCACACAGCCCGGTTACCTCTTCAGCCCGTTCGGGATGTCGAATCGCGATAACCGTCAAGACATTTTCACACGATTTTTTAATTTTTTTGTGTGCTTCGAGTATGATCTCTTCTTCCCCTTTGTGGGTACTCACGGCAATCCAAACACACCTCTGCCTGAATTTATATTTCAGTGATGCGGCAATCTCGTCATCGAAAGGTAACATCTTGGAAATAGTTTTCATATTCGGGGTAACCGAAACATTTTGAGCTCCCAGCTCCATGATACGCATTTTCATTTCTTTCGATGGTACGAAAACCTCACGAAAAGGTTTAAACGGTAAAAAATTGAAAAACTTCTTGGCGAATTGTAGTCTTTTGAGGGTTTTACTCGAAATCCTCGTATTCAGCAGATAAGTTGGAATCCCGATCTCCGCGAGGTGAAATAAAGTATTGGGCCATAACTCGGATTCAACGAAAAAGACTGCATCCGGCTCCCAGAATTTAACGAATCTACGAACCCACTGGAAAATATCAAACGGAATGAATTGATGAATAATGGTCTCAGGAAATCTTTCTTTGATAAGGTTGGCGGCCGTCAGAGTCATCGTCGTAAGAACTACATTTACGTTCCCGTTGATACCTCTAAACTCCTCGATGAACGGAATAACCGATAAGACTTCCCCGACGCTCACGGCATGAATCCATATCAGCTTTCCGAATGGACGTACATGTGATGGGATCCCGAATCTTTCCGTCTTTCTGGATGAGTCCTCCAGACCATTCGCGACTCTCCTGTTTACGTATAATTTGACGAACGGAATTGCTATAACTCCGACCACCCTTAAAACGTGCTTGGGGTGATATATGATGCAAATGTAAATGGCAGCGATGACGGCAAGCTCTAGGAACATTCTTTCTGCCCATTTGAACAAATCAGGTCAATTCCGTTATAATAGAACGTCGCTAGCATTGCGACAAAAGAAATCGGAAATTATGAAAAAAGTTAGGATAAATTCGAAGAATGTGGAAAAGGGCGACATATTTATCGCCATTTCGAGCAATAAAATTACCGACCACATCGAAGAGGCAAAGAGAAATGGAGCATCACTCATATTTGCCGAAAAATTGGCATCCAATTTGGAGGGGGTAATTGGGATCGAAGATGCTAGGCTCCTGGCATCAAAGATGGCCCGCTTTATTCACAGTGAACAACCGGAATTTTGCGTGGCGATCACGGGAACGAACGGAAAGAGCTCAGTAGCTCATTTCGTTCGGCAATTCTGGACGTCTAGTGGTAGGAAGGCCGCCAACTTGGGGACCGTCGGGCTCTTTGTCGATGATGATCTGACGAAAACCCTAGATGATATTTGTATTCCGGATCTCACGACTCCAGACCAATTTTCTCTCCACCAAATCCTGGAAAAATTGAAATCATATGAAGTGAACCATTTTGTTTTCGAGGCCTCGAGTCACGCCCTGCAGCAAAAACGGCTTCATAGCGTTTCTTTGTCTGCCGCGGCGTTTACTAACCTGGAATCTGATCACCTCGATTATCATATGACCAGGGATTGTTATTTTAAGGCAAAACTTAAATTATTCAGCGAAATCCTAGATCCAAAATCTCCGGCCGTGGTATCTCGAGATTTTGACGACGTTTACAACGGTGTCACCAAATATAATAAAAATATTATTTCGTTTGGAATGAATTCAAAGAATTGTATTACGATCGAGAAGATTCGTAATAATGCTAGTAGTATAACTTTCGACTTGGTATTAGATGGGACTAAGTTCAAAGATATCGAAGTTGGATTGATCGGAGAATTTCAATTAATGAACTTGATGTGCTCGATTGGGATCGCATACTGCAGCGGGTTAGATCCTCATGACATCATCGAAGCTATGTGTAAAATTCGCCCTCTGCAAGGTCGAATGGAGCTCATCAAGGAAACGAATGGAATAAAAATATTCGTCGATTATGCGCATACATCGTCTGCCTTCGAGGCGGCACTTTCGGCCTTCAAAAACATATCCAAAGGCAAATTGATCTGTGTTTTTGGGTGCGGTGGAGACCGCGATAAAACCAAGCGTCGTGAAATGGGGGAAATAGCAGGAAGATTGGCTGACGTCGTAGTGGTTACCGACGATAATCCTCGCTCCGAAGATCCGGCCACAATCCGCGAAGAAATAATGCTGAGCTGCAAGAAGGCTATCGAAATTGGCGACCGGAAAGAGGCAATTAAATTCTCGATTAGAACGGCCCTTCCCGGGGATCACGTAGTCGTCATGGGCAAGGGACATGAAACTACTCAAGCTTATGGTTCATCTGTCCTGGATCACAGCGATCAAAAGGAAATCCTCGATAATTAATCTGTTGAGTTAGTCGCGGAAATCCCCATATACTCGAATCTGACACCATAGTGTCATTGTAGCTTGGGGAGGGCGAATTGAAAGTTATTGCCAAACAATTCATGATTCTTGGAGGTTTGTTGCTGACCTTTAATGGAATGGCCAGTCAAAATTCCACGGTCGATCTTAAATATAGGGTCTTGGTCTTCAGGGATTCTGATGTGGTGGTTCCCGGACAGCGACTCCCCGGTGGCGAGAGGATCCTCGTGGCCGAAGGCAATTTAAAAGGAGTACCACCTTGGATTGGTAAACACGTTCCAAGGGAGGCCAGAGACATCCTGTTTCCGTCTGTGGCCAGATTGAAAATGCTCCAACATAGCACTTGGGACATTCCAGAAGCCAATGCCACATGGGATGTATTTTCTCTATATCGGTTAAATTTTTGGTTCATTTTGCCGACTGATGTATTCGA
>JAISBC010000036.1 GCA_031266385.1 Holosporales bacterium | reverse complement strand
TCTCTATATCGGTTAAATTTTTGGTTCATTTTGCCGACTGATGTATTCGATCATTTTCGGGATACTCGGGCTCAGTCAAATTATTTTCCACGATCGCTGGATTTCACAGTTGATTCTAGATACATAGAGCCCGAAGGTGCTAGGCTCACTCAAGCGATGATCGCGGCAGGTTTTTCTCCTCCGGTCTCGATGTAAAAAAATCTGAGAGGGTCTATTTTAGTTGCCCACAGGCAGCCATTATATCCTCTCCACGTCGCGCTCTGATCGGGGCCTCTATTCCGCCATCTTCTAAAATTCTGGCAAATTCTAAAGTCTTATTTCTGGATGATGCCTTGAATTGACTCCCCTGCCAAGAATTAAACTGGATTAAATTAACCTTACAGGTTTGATTAGACAGAAGCCGCAAAAGTTCTTGGGCACATTCTTTTGAATCATTTATCCCATCAAGAAGCAGATATTCAAATGTTATTTTTAAATATTCATGGTATTTCTTATATTCTTCGCAGGCTCCTAAAATACTCTTAATGTTATGAACGTTATTGATCGGCATGATTTTACTCCGAATACTGTCGTTTGGGGCATGAAGCGAGACGGCTAATCTGCACGGTAAATCCTTGGCAATATTTTTTAGAATATCGGCTATTCCGGATGTCGATAACGTTATTTTCCGCCGAGATATCCCGTCTTTTTCGCCAGACATTAACAGATCGATGGATTTGAGGACGTTCTTATGATTCAAAAGAGGTTCCCCCATCCCCATGAAGACTATATTCGATAATCTTTCAGTAGACCCCCTCACTAACCTCCCACAATCAGTCTCTTCCTTCGTCGATCCGGTGCTCGAATGCTCATGTACGTTTGAGTACACTCCGCTTCTGTGCTCCGTGTC
The DNA here is from genome assembly GCA_031266385.1 of Holosporales bacterium. Taxonomy (GTDB): domain Bacteria; phylum Pseudomonadota; class Alphaproteobacteria; order RUG11792; family RUG11792; genus JAIRNI01. The sequence continues at coordinate 4,679 of JAISBC010000036.1, read as the reverse complement.
TCCTAGTAATAGATCTGATTGTGGGGGTTTAGGAGGGGGTCTAGTTTGAGAATGCCATAGATCTAGATAATCTTTCACGATTAGGAACTGAGATACTATCTCCTCGGGCAATAAATTTCGTATAAATCCGTGATATCCAGTGTTACAGAATCTACAGCCGATGGCGCAACCAACCTGAGATGAGACACAGATCGTATTTCTCTTCGTTTCAGGTATAAAAACCGTTTCGATTGTGTTTTTATCGGCTAGCTCAAGGAGAAATTTGATCGTACCATCGATCGATTTATCGGATCTAACAATTCGGGGACGGTATATATAAAACCACTCGTCTAGGGCCCGTCTTAGGGAAAGATCGATATTAGTCATTTCAGAGAAATCTGTTTTACCAAACCGAAAAAGCCACGTAAACAACTGATTCGTTCGATACTTTGGCGCTCCTTTATCGGCCAAAAATTCGGCCACTTCCTCTCGCGATAGATTTAAGATTCCTTGCTTCATGGCTCCGAGCGATTACCGCGCTTCCCGTGAACCATTAATATACCCCGTATTTCGATGATCTGGATTCATAAAATTTATGAGGCAGATCTTCCGTCAATTGGTAACTACGTGCTAGAATGCGCTCGTGAATTTCATATTGAATTACGGGTTAATGTCCGCAAGAGTAATCGTCTTTGGGAATCAAAAGGGAGGAACCGGGAAATCCACCCTTGCCGTACATCTCACCGTCAGCCTCCTCACTCAGGATTTCAAGGTGGCTACGATAGATGTTGATGCCAGGCAGGGAACCTTCTCCCGTTACATCGAGAATCGCAAAAGAACCAGCCTCGAAGCCTCGAATTTACCTGTATCCACTCATTTCTCCGTATTCGATGATGTAAGTGATTCTATTTCTGAAACAGAGAAGATCAACAAGGAAAATTTTGCAAAACTTATGGATTCTTGTGGAGAATTCGATTTTATCATAATCGATACTCCTGGGAATGATAGCCATCTATCGAAATTAGCCCATTCCTACGCCGATGTGATCATTACCCCGATGAATGAAAGTTTCATCGATCTGGATCTTCTAGTAAGAATAAATGGCTCCGAACCGAATAATTTGAAACCTAGCATCTATGCGGAGATGGTATGGAACCAGAAGAAGGAGAGGGCCATCCGAGACAAAGGAGCAATCGATTGGATCGTCCTCGTTAACCGCCTATCTAGCGTTACCTCAAAGAATGGAGATGAATTGGAGAAGATATTAACGGCACTATCGAAACGCATTGGATTCAGGTTGGCCCGAGGATTTAAGGAGCGAGTGATATTCAAAGAGTTATTCCTGTCGGGACTTACGATTTTGGATAAGGAGCAATTATTGGCGCAGGCGACTCTTTCTCATATAGCCGCCCGCCAAGAGCTAAACTACCTTTTGAAGACACTCAACATAACGGCAAAATGAATAACATATGTATCTGTTGAGAAATACGGTTCTCTAGCGTACAATGGCGGCGCACCTAATAAAACAGTAGATTTCGGCCTTTATTTATCAATGCGGTGGTTTTTGTGAATCTAGAAATTCTATTCCTAAGCATCATTCAGGGGGTATCTGAGATCCTTCCGGTTAGCTCCTCCGTCAATTTATATTTTTTCTCCAAATTGTGGGGTCTTTCAGCCTTTTCCTTTGGCTTGAAAATAGCCCTCCACGTCGGAAGCCTAATGGCCTTTATGGTTTATTTCAGGAGAGATATTGGCTCTATTTTTCGGGCCATGTTTACGAGGAAGAATAAGCTGTCCGATACATACTTCTGGGCCCTAGTCGTCGGGACTCTGCCGGTCACCATCCTCGGATATTTTGCCATTGATTTCGTCAAAGAATTCGATTCCAAGGGTGTGGTAGGTGCATCCTGTATTCTTTTCGGCTGTCTTTTGTTGGTCTGCGATAAATTATCTATTGCGAGGGCTCGATCCGGGGATAGGTCGCGGGTTTCGATTCCCAAGGCGATGATCATCGGCTGTTTCCAGGCTGTTTCTATTTTTCCGGGGGTGAGTAGGCTTGGTATCTGCATTACTGCCGCTCGGATTTTACACATCGATCGCAAAAAATCCATTGCCTTCGCGATGCTGCTGGCCATCCCGAGTATTTGTGGCTCCATGAGCCTCGGCATTATAGACTGCTACAAACACAATAATTTTGCAATTTTTTCTATGGATTCATTGATCGGGGTCTTACTGACGATGATGATTGGTATCGTCATCATATTTCCATGTGTGAGACACATGGAGAAAACTGGGTTTACGTATCTCGTGATTTATAGAATACTAATGGGAATCTTGATGCTTTTGATGTGATCGATTGAAGATAAGTATTCCCATTCGAGAAACCAAATACGACGGCAAGAGGATAGATTTGGTAGCCTCAGCTGAATCACGGGAGCTATCGAGGACGCAGTTTCAGAGATATCTCAGACAGGGGGCCGTCCGATTGAATGGAAAAGTTGTCGATAATTCGGCCCTTAAGATTTCAACTCCCTGTCTAATCGAGATCGATATCTCGATGATTCTGCCGGAGGAGTATTCCATCGAACCAGAGGATATTCCGATCGATATCCTCTTCGAGGATGAGCATATAATCGTGATTAATAAGGCGGCTGGGATGGTGTGTCATCCAGCTCCTGGACATAGATCGGGGACCCTCGTTAATGCGCTCATAAATAGGATGGGCAATAGGTTGCCTATGATCGGAGAAAAAACGAGGCCAGGAATCGTTCATCGACTGGATAAGGACACTTCTGGACTAATGTTGATCGCCAAAACGGACAGGGCTCACATCGATTTTGCGAAGTTATTTGCCGATGGAAAAGGAAGTTTGATTCATCGGAAATATGTGTGTTTCGTATTTGGAACCCCGACCCCCAAGATCGGACGAATCGAGACTTTTATTAGGAGGCATCCAAAATTGAGGCAGCAGTATACGACTAGCCTTGACACTGGTAAATTTGCGATTACCCTTTATTCCACTGAAAAATCTATTTATTTTACTAGTACAAAATCCATCAGCAAAGTAAAATGCGAACTTCTAACAGGCAGAACACATCAAATCCGTGTCCATATGCAAAGCATCGGCACACCGATTATTGGGGATGCAACATATGGGGCGAGGAAGGTGGATAACGCAGCCTACCCGGAACAAATTTCATCCTTCCCGAGACAGGCACTACATTCTTCCGAATTATCATTTAGACACCCAATTACGAACGAAAATCTCGAATTTATAGCAGAGTTACCAGATGACATGGTAACCATTGAAGCGATCATCTCCTCGAGCCGCTGATCAACTGATCCCTCTTGCCGAAACTGAGCCAGTCGACGGAATTGAACCTGGAAACCAGGCCTAAGAGGGGATGGCCCATGGGAGAGGACCTTAGAGGACAGTAGACCTCCTCCACGGCCTGTCGGTCCTGTCCACGGAGGTAAAATAGGCATATGCATTGAATAAATAAACTACTTGAACATCGCTTCAATTTAAACTACACTTCGCAACATTACTGGTGCGTAAGTTTTCAAAGAGGAAGACAAAGATGAGGATTAAAGTAGTACGGGCAGTCTTGGCGATGATTCTGGCGAATGGAGCAATACATGCATCTCAGCAGCATACTTTCCAGCTCACGGTAGACAGTTCATTTGACCAACCAAACGGAAATGCAGTAGTCATCTATCAGATTGGGATGAAAGAAAATAGGATAATTGATGTACCAAACGGCCCCAATGCTTTGGCATGCAGAGAACAGCTAAACAGACTCGTGGACCAAGGGTTGTTAGTGAGACTCACTGATTCCAACGCAGGTTGGATATTAGGGGAGATGTTATTCAAAATTTACGCCTACCACTCAGACGAACAAATAGTATTGCAAGGAATGGGGGTGAACCATTATCTTCCTACACAGATAGTTACCGGACACCCCATCTTCCAAGCGGAGGGAATTCCAGTAACAGAAGAGGAGTTGCTAGAGCAATTAAATACACTAGAAATGGAAACGCTGCTCAATAGAAGTAACGAGTTCTCGGGGCCGCTAATTAGAGTCGAAGGAGACGACAACCCCGGAGACGACAGCAATGGTATCGAATACCGTAAGGCAGCAATTTATACCACCCCAAGCAACCTCAAACACATGAGGCGAACGGCACAGGACTTCGACCAGGCGGTTATAGATCTGTATGGGGCATAGCAACCTTCCGAGCCCCGCACATCGTCAGCCCTCTCCCCCCATCCGAGCCTTTTGCGGGGCTCGGTTTTTTTTGGGGGCTGCTTTGTCGCAGTCAGTCTTATTCCGGATATTCGAAATAGCACATTAGAAACCTAATTTTCTCAAAAGACCCCCTCCATAACTTCCCTCTATCTCCCCCTTTACTGCAGCTTCTGTGCTCCGTGTCTCCTGGTAATAGATCTGATTGTGGGGATTTTGGAGGGGGCCTAATAACGCGAATAATGGATTAAAAAAGAGAAGGAAATAGGCTAAAATCCCTAATCAATGATACAAAAACAAAGGATCTTAGCCATGGAAGAGCATATCACAGAGTTATTCTGTTTTGTTGATGATTTTTGTAAAGATCTCGATGAAGAATACAAGAAGTATATAGTAGAGTCTAAGAAGATAATAAGAAAACCAACTAGAATTCCTGGATTGTCAGAAAGCGAA
>JAISBC010000023.1 GCA_031266385.1 Holosporales bacterium | reverse complement strand
ACATAGATCTATTATAGGAATGTTCTTACATGTTTTATCTACTCTTGTGTGGTATCAGATTCAACCATCTAAGCCTTCTGCTTTCTACGATATTTCTAATCCATAACTGGGGTTATATTTAGTAAAACAGTAGCGAAGGTTAGGCAGGGTCTAGCAATGAGAATGCGTTGCTCTCCTGCAGCACCTGCAGCATTTGAACTGTTGCACCTAATAATGAATCCCACTTTATGTGGGCCTTAACCTGGAATCCAGGGACTACTACACCGCACAATGGATCAGGAGACTCCTTACATTTCTTCGTCCAAGTTGCTATATCAACAAAATCCCTATAGCGGAGTTGATCAAAGTCAACCTTGCTAAACGTAGGCATCAATGATCCCGCCAAATAATCTATTCCAACTGGATCAATCACTCCACATGCCCAAGCTGGAAGAGTGGTCAATTCTCCTACTTTAACTACATCCTGGCCCGCTTCATCTTTAGTAAGATACAGATCTACTCGAATGAAAGGAAATCTGCTGGATAGCTTCTGTGCAACTTCTATCATCTCAGGTAGCTTCGATGGCTTTTTTATGACGGCACGCTTGCGACCACAATAAGTGACATTTAAAAGGTGCCAATTAGGAGTGGTATAGAGGGATTTAAATTTGTCCTCGACAGAAATCGAACCTGAATGAACAGGACCAGATCCTACGGCAACCCAAATAATTTTTCCAAAAGAACAGAAGAATTTGTAATCGGGGATAGAGTAGCCCTCCATCGGCGAAGGAAGAAATTCTTCCACGATCAAGCGTTCCTCGGTGACTCTGGACTTCTTCGCATCATTTAATGATTGAAGAGCCTTTATTGTTTCAGGATCTTGTTTATCAACGATTTTAACGAACCTTCCATAAGACCCGAGGACCCCTTTGACAACAAATTTTTGAGGTAATTTATCCCAAAACTCAGGAGCCAATACTTCATCCAGGTTTTTGAATGCCCCATAAAGGTGAGCAACATATTTTGCTCCTACAATGTCTCTAATAAATGGTTTGGCAGTTAACTTATTACAAAACCAAGATGATATTTCACCCAAAAAGAAGTATTTCCCACTTATTCGTTCAATCTTTTCATTAATGGTTTCTGGTAAAGGTCCGAAATTAAGAATATATTTCGCTCCCTTTTCCACGAATCGCACCTGTCGAGGAGTAAACTCATCTCCTTTCGCTATTTCCTCTGGCTCCTTTTGTCTTAATTCCATCCTTGCCTTAGCCCAATCTATCAAAACGGGGTCTTGTAAAACTGTTTCTGGATCACCCAATTTATTGATTCTATTTCTTATCCATCTTACTAAAAGCTCTTCTTTACCTTTAAAACCAATCCAGAAATGAATAGTTCTGTCTACCTTCGTCCCATCAAAATCAGAGAACGGATCAAAATATAGACTATTCGTTGAGATTAGTTGAGTAGCATTAATTCCTTTTAATTGTATGATTACAAGGAATGCAACGAAGTAAAAGAATGTTCTGAGTGTTTTAAACACAAACATTATTAATCACCTGCTTTAGTTAAAGGGGATTTTACGACGGTTAATGGCACGTCCCTTTTACCAACATCGTAAACCGAGAACTCAAATCTGCGAATGGTGGAAGGTCACGCTCATTCAGCAATGGAACACACAATCCATCCCGACTATCCTGTAATCTGGACATTAAGTCTTCCAACAAAGACCGATATAATTCTGGATCCAAAACTTTCCTCCTCGCAATTGTTGAATCTTTTCGAGAGTCCCACGATATAAGATGTGGATTAACGCTGAATCCAGGCATCATAAGATCATGAAAAGGATCAGCATGTGCTCGCCATATTCTCGATACCGCATCAATGAAAAGCATATCACGAACTAAGAATCGATCAAACTCCTCTCGACTGTATCTCCGACATAATGATCCAGCCACTAAATCATAGGAAGCTGGATCAATGGTTGCCCTCGCCCTCGCGGATCTCCTGGTAATTTCTCCTATCTTGATTACGACCTTGCCATGTTCATCTTTGGTGAGATACATATCTACACGCACGAGAGGCAATCCTTTCGACAATTTTCGCGCTATGGCAACCATTTCATCTAGCTGCTCAGGCTTGTCTATCGTCCCCCTCGGATTATTACAATAACTGGCACCTATTAAGGTCCAATCAGCCGTATAGATAGCCTGCCATTTATCGAACGGTTTAATTTGATCTGAACTATACGGGGCATCTCCTGCGATAAGCCAAATGACCTCTCCATTAAAACAGACGAATTTGTAGTCCGTGAGAGTTCGGCCCTCTCTTAGGGGAGGAAAAAATTCTTCCACAAGAAAGGTAGTCTTGGTGAGTCGCGATCTCTGCAAATCTTCCAAAGCGTGAAGAGCAGCCAGAGTCTTAGGATCTTCTTTATTAACAACTCGGACACCTTCTCCATAAGATCCAGTTACCGCTTTAACGACAAACCATTGAGGTAATCTATCCCAGAATTCAGGAGCAAATATTTCTTTCACATGTTCGAATGCACCATAAAGGCGGGCCACATATTTTGCTCCTATAATATCTCTAAACAATAGCTTGGCAGTAAGTTTGTTACAAATCCAAGATGTTAACTCACTCGATAGGTAGTACTTGAGACAGGTATCCCAAGTATATTCATTGAGAGTGTCTGGTGTTGGGCCTGAATTGAGAAAATATTTTCCTTTTTTTTTATGCACGAAAATTGCCTGTCGACCAGTCAATTTGCCGAATCTCATTATTATTTCTAATTCAGTTTTCTTTATCTCCATGAATTTTGTGGCCAACTCAGCTAAGATCGGATCTTGTAGTACTCGTGTCTCGTTACCACCAGACTCCCTAATCTTTTTAACCCTTTCCCGAATCTTGACTCTTAAATTTTCAAGTTCAAGTTCATCTATTTGAGGTGGAATAATAATTCTATCTACCTTAGTTCCTTTAAATTCAGAGAACGGGTCAAAATATAGACTATTCGTTGAGCTTAGTTGAGTAGCATTAATCCCTTTTAATTGTACGATTACAAGGAATGCAATGAAGTAAAAGAATGTTCTGAGTGTTTTAACCACAAACATTGTTAGTCACAAAAACATGGAGTAGTTATATTTCCATAACGTGATATTGTCAATTAATTTCCTCCCTTTTCCGATAAGGTTGATTTCCTGAGGAGGGCCTGCAAAGTCTTCTGCTTCTCAACGATCGCATTCGTCCGAGAATCCCATATCACCATTTGTGGATCAATATGGAAGCCAGGCACCACGATATCATGGAATGGATCGGGAGATCGTTTTAAACGCGCAGTCCACTTGTCGATGAAGATAACATCTCTATCTAGGAGTTGGGTCACCTGAGCTGGGCTAAGAAAACGAACTAATGATCCGAACAGAAGATCATAATAGACCGGCTTCATCACCGCCTTTCCTCCGGCCGCACGTGTCGTAATCTCTCCCACTTTGACCATCAGCTGGCCCTTACTATTTTTAGTGAGGTACAAGTCTATACGAACAAGAGGAAACATCTTAGACAATTTTTGCGCAACTTCCATCATTTCATTCAGAAGTGCGGGCTTTTCTATAGGAATAGACTTGAGATTATAATATGTGAGATTCAGATGATGCCAACCAGGTACCGTATGGATAGATTGAAATTTCTGCAAGGGATCAACTGGACCTGGATTGCTAGGGGAATTCCCCACGACGACACAAATAATTTTTCCAAAAGAACAGAAAAACTTGTAGTCAGTGACGGTTCGCCCTTCTATTAGAGAAGGTAAATATTCTTCCACAATATAGCGAGCCCTGGTGACTCTCGATGATTTTGTATCTGCCAAAGATTGGAGAGCTTCCACAGTTGCCTTGTCGTTTTTATCGACGACTCGAACCCAGGCGCCCCAACACCCAGAAACTCCTTTAACAACAAATCTTCGAGGTAGGCTGTTCCAAAAATCCGGAGCAAATACATCTTCCAAATTTTCAAATGCTCCATAAAGATGGGCAGGATACTTTGCTCCTACTACATCTCTAACAAATAGTTTGGCCGTCAGCTTATTCCAGATCCATGATGTTATTTCGGGTGAGTATTTTTCCATGAATCCGTAATACAGGCGACTAAAATACAGCACCATTTCATTTAGGGTTTCTGGTTTCGGCTTGAAATTGTGTACATATTCTCCTCCCATCTTCAAGAATTCGTCTCTCCGATGAGTAAATTTGGAAGTTTCTTTTATTAGATCTAATTCTTTTTTCCTCGGCTTCATAAGTTTCGTTGCCCAATCCGCCAAAACAGGATCTAGCAAGACCGATTCTGAATCCCCCAGCTCATTGATTCTTTTCCAAAACCAAGCTCTTAAAATTTTTTCATCTTCAAAACCAGTCCAGAAGTGAATAATTTTGAATACCTTAGTTCCTTTAAATTCAGAGAACGGGTCAAAATATAGATCATTTGTTGAGATCAGCTGAGTAGCATTAATTCCTTTTAATTGTATGATTACAAGGAATGCAACGAAGTAAAAGAATGTTCTTAGTGTTTTAAACACAAACATTGTTAGTCACAAACACATGGAGTAGTTATATTTCCATAACATGATATTGTCAATTACTTTTGATTAGGTCCCGTTAGGAAAAAATTCGAGACATTCACTTGTATGATTAATTATCGTAAATTTCTCCATAATACCACAAATGGGGTCATTGTTCTCTTAAGTTTGTTTTGTTTATAAATCTATACTTAATCTCAACTCACTTTATTAATTAAATAGCGCGTTGTTAATTCGTAATTAACTATTCTTCATTACACTTTACTTAGAGATTCTATTGAATACTAAGTGAGTGGCAATGAAAAGAATATTAAGCGGGATGCTTTTGGCTTTGAGCTTGGGTATATCATCCTGTCAGGCTCAAGGCCCGACCGACGCCACATATACCTTGGAAGTAGGAGCTATTAATGATAGTTTGATTGATGGTGCAGGAGGAGCGACAGATCCTCTGGTATCCTTACAAACCTATACCGATACAACAGATAGGCGGACGATTCGCATTCCCAACGGTAGCGCCCTCAATTTTGCATCCAGAGATCTCGTCGGAAGATGTATCCGGCTCGTCTCGGCGATGAACGATGTTCCAAATCCTTTGGGTATTTCCCATTCAGGAGTCGTCGTTAACGATGATCCTAGAGCTATTTACGAAATTTTGACTAATTTGAATTCCGGCTCAATTTTAGGTGATTATCAGCCTCAGCCAGCCGCTATAAATCACATGATTTACAATCTAAGGACTTCTTATGGACACATTTTCGACTTGAGTAGTCCAATTGTCGATGATAATGCAGTTCTGTTTCCGTTTTGCTTGGAGGCAAATGGAACGGCGGGGCAGGTTCTAACCGGCATTCGTCCACACGTTCAGATTCGGGCCCTTCACCCGGTCGTAGATGGCTATGATGGAAATGTTTACGTCAGGAAGCTCTTTGCTGGCCTAGAACTTGAAAAAACGCGGGAATTCATGATGGCGCATCTCGGACGGCCCTATGAGGGATTTCGGACCTTTCTAGACCTAGCTCGTGCTCCGATTTCTGCCAATCTTGTGGAAGATACCAGTAGGTTATTTTGCAGCGAAATGGCTGCCCTGTTGTATAGGACTTACTGTGGGATCGACATACCTAACGTAAGCAACGTTATTCCTGAAAGTCTCGGATCGGGAGCCGGAAGGTATGATCTCTTGCAATTAATTGCCGATGTTGAGACGCCCTTGAAACTTCAATATGCTTTTCCTTCGACTGATCCCGATTGTTGCTGTTGCTGGGCGGGCCCCAAAAGCGGACGATGCGTCTTGATGTAGGCTGAAAACTCTGATTCTGAAGGTTTGGAAGGAGGTCTATTTCTAAAATTAGATTCCTGGTGACATTCTGTCGTATTATATTCTGGATCCTGTGAGATATATTTTTTTTGGATGGTAGATTAGGGAGTATGTTTAGGTCGGTTCGTGGAATGAAGGATCTTTATGGTCGCGAGTCCGATAAGTTTGATTTTATACTCAGTAATTTTAGAAGGATTGGTGAGAGATACGGTTTCGGAATGATTTATACTCCCTTGTTGGAGTATACCGAAGTCTTTCACCGATCTATCGGTGATGAGACGGATGTCGTTTCGAAGGAGATGTATACCTTTCTGGATAAGGGAGAGGAATCGGTAACCCTGCGCCCTGAAGGAACGGCAGGGGTTATTCGATCGATCGTCTGCGAGCACATGGATCAATGCCTCCCGGTTAAATTGATGTATTGCGGCGAAATGTTTAGGTATGACCGCCCTCAGAAGGGGCGTTTCAGGCAGTTTAGACAATTCGGGATCGAATATGTGGGTGATAAGAGCCCATATACCGATGCGATTACGATCGCCATCGCCGCAGACTGTGTTCGATCGATTGGCCTCTTCGATTTCAAAATTTCTCTCAATTCATTGGGGGATGATGAAAGTCGGGAGAATTATACGAAGGCGATCGTTAAATACTTTTCTCGCCACGAGGAAAGATTATCGGAAGAATCCAGGGCTAGACTAAAGAAAAACCCATTAAGAATCCTGGATTCAAAAAACAAACAGGATATCGAAATTTGCTCGATGGCCCCGATTTTACTGGACTATCTCAGCAAGGAATCGAGGGTGTATTTCAATAGGGTATGCTCCCTGCTGGAGGATTACAGTATAAATTATGAGGTCAACAATTTTTTGGTGCGGGGGTTGGACTATTATAGCCATACCGCCTTCGAGATTCTGCCGACGAGTGGTTCGTATCGAGAGGCTCTGGGTGGAGGAGGAAGATACGACAAACTGCTTTCAGTGTTCGGAGGCCAGGATGCCTCGGGGATCGGGTTTGCCATCGGGATTGATCGATTGATGTTACTGATGGATGATTTTTTTGTCCAAAATGAGAGGAGGAAAGTAGCCGTCGTTCCCGTATCCGAAGACGAGAATCCGATAGCTTTTTCGATTTTCAGGGATCTGCAGCACTGCGGAATAACATCTGAATTTATTCATTTGGGCAATCTGGCTAAGAAGATGAAAATAGCCGATCGGTTGGGTTGCGATATTGCCATAATTCTCGGAGAAAACGAAATCCAAAGCCAAAATGCAACAATAAAATTTATGAATACCCGAGAAACGACGAACAAAACAAAAATCATCAGAATCAGTGATATAGTAAATTTCCTGAGAAGCAAATAAAATTGCTGGAATAGTCGAAAATAATTATGAACATGCAACAAATATATGAGGATGTTTTTAAAAATTATCATCAGTTCGGTAATGATTGGCGTAATAGAGGATAGAGCAAGTGCAGCAGGATTTTCCCCATTACCTATTCAACCTTTGTCGATTTTCTCAACAACCAAGGGTGAAAGAAGGTTCCACCCCCCGATCAAACCAAACAAGAAAACGCCATACATTTACTCATGTGGAAGATGCATTAATCAAGCAATTTAACAGTAGAAGGCGAAAGGACTTGGGATGACCGCAGTTATTCCACCGAGGAAGAATAGGATGTAGAACCAAGGGAGTATGATAAAGAACTATATAAGAAGCATCATTTAGTAGAGAATGCCTTTTTAAGGCTTAAACAGGGGAGAGGAATAGCAATGAGATATGCGAAGAACTCGAGTTCTTTCGAGGTGGCTGTT
>JAISBC010000056.1 GCA_031266385.1 Holosporales bacterium | reverse complement strand
TTGACGATACTACCTGATGAAATGCTCACGATTTATGTCTCTGGCCAAACAACTTTAGGAGCATTTTATAAGTTTTCTTCGCATAAGCAAGACATGGGGGGTGCTAAGCTTCTCAGTTCCTCATTTTTGCATTTTAGATCCTTAAGGATTCAGGGCGGGGGTGGTGATTTCTATCGACCTCTCTGAATATTATTTCGACGGGAGTTTCTCGGACATCGAAAGTATCTCGGAAATTGTTGATTATAAATCTTTTATGATCTATCCTCATGTTATCTCCGTTCGTCACGAATATCAGAAATTTTGGAGGTAAAACTCCGACCTGAGTGATATACTTCAGCCTACAGCGGACTGATGATCCTTGCATCAGCCCACTCTTGCTAACCCCTCGAAGCCATTCATTTAAGTCTGATGTTTTAATTTTGATTTTTTGTCGATCGTAAATGGAGATGATCGTATTCAGCATCTCTTCAATATTTTCCCGGTTTAATGCCGATACGAAGAGGAATGGAACATCCTTCAACTGCGATAGACTACTCCCGAAATGTCGCCTTAAAAATTGCGGATGATCATCCGGGTTATATGGGGTCATGTCGACCTTATTGAAGGCTATCACCAGGGCCTTACCGTGCTTCAAAATATCGGCCGCCAGTCCCAGATCTTGCTTATCGATTTTCCCGGATTCGAGGGTCGTCGCATCGACCATCAATATAACGGCATCGGCATTTCGATAGGATTTTCTCGCATTCGAGACCGAGATTTTTTCCAGGATATCGAAAACCCTGCTTTTCCTCCGAATTCCAGCCGTATCCACCAATCTAATAATTCTATCGGCATAGTTAAACGTAAATTCCGCACTTTCCCTCGTAAGTCCAGCATAGTCCGCGACGAGTTGTTTCTCCATTCCCAGGATCGCATTAATCATCGTCGATTTACCTACGTTAGGTCGACCGATGATCGCTAGTCTAATATCATCATCATTTTCGTTGGACGGCTCAGGATCTCCCTCCAAAAGTTCCGGCATATCCTCGAGGATGGCCTCAAGTAATACATCGATCCCGATGCCATGCTCGGCCGATATCCTATAAACCTCAGAGAACCCGAATTCTGTCGCCGAAACGTAGGAATATTCCGAATCTTTTCTTTCGCTTTTATTGATTGCAACAATGACTTTTTTCCCAGTTTTTCTAATGAAATTAGCGATATCACGATCGTATTCGGTAATCCCAGTTATCCCATCCAAAACGAAAAGAATTAGATCAGCAGAATCTACTAATTCCTCTAATTTCTTGGAGATCGCCGCGAGGAGCGATACATCGTTATTATATTCAGCATAATCGAACATTCCCGGAGAATCGATTAGTATCGCCTCCTTGCCGTATATATCGATCACACTTTCCCTGGCATCACGAGTCACTCCATGACGATCGAAGGTTATAGCATCACGAGATCGAGTCAATCGATTGAACAGAGTCGACTTCCCAACATTCGTCCTACCGACGATCAGAATCCTGAATTCATCCGATGGCATATAGGTCTGCCCTCTCGGTGAGCGCAAATAACTTCCCGTCGATTACCATGGGAGATCTCGCCATCCGGGCATCCTTAAAGAACTGCTGTTTTTTCAGCTTACCAGTCGAAACATCCAGGGCTATGAGGTATCCGGCATCATTGACCACGACAATATCTCCATTAACCACGATTGGGCCGCTCCATTTTGCTTCGATCGGCTTGTTATTTTTATCGATACACATCGACCCGATATTAGCCATCCATTTCAAATGCCCAGTCTTCAGGGAAATACAAACGACCGTCCCGTCGCTACGTAAAACGAAAGCCCATCCGTCTACCACGGCTGGAGTCGAAATCGTCCCAACCTCCTGATCCCATATTCTAATGCCGGTTATGGCGTCGATGAGGGCCATCCTATCTTCTGACATCGAAACCAGGACGAAATCCTTCCAGACGACCGGGGCGGCCGTGATATGGGCAATCACTGACCCGCTATCGGCCAAGTTTCCTGGGAATAGAACGTCAGACCAGATATCAGATCCATTGGGCAGATTGAGGGCCATAACGTCCCCAGACGAATACGCGCAGATTATCGAATTTCCGATGACCGCTGGAGTACTCGCCTCACACATTATCGTTTGTTCTTGGTTGACGGTCTTTGTCCAGACTACATCGCCATTCCCAGAGCTGAGGGCCATGGTCTGATTATTGATGGTCGTTACTATGATCTTCCCCGATACATGCAGAGGAGCCCCCTTAATCGGGAATTTTAACTCCTTTTTCCAGATTTCTTTTTGTGTCTTAGCATCAAAGGCGATGACCGTCCCGATATTGGTCCCGATGTATATGATATCGTTCTCGGCAGTTATACCCCCCGAAAATAGCCCGTCATCAGGCTGCTTGGCGACCATTTTTTGCCAGATAACTTTCCCGTCCTGCTGAGATACACAGAACAAAATTCCGTTCGCATCGACCAAATAAATGTTCCCACCGAAGGCGATTGGATCCGTTAAAACTGGCCCAGATCCAACCGATGTTTTCCACAGCTGTCGCGGATTCTGGTTCATTTTGTGATTTATGGCGAGACGCTGATCATTTCCGCACGCACTGACATACCGACTAATCGATCTCGCGGCCGGAACCTGAACGATGGCGGCGCGTTCGGATGGTGAAACTGGCTCGAGGATATATGACCCGACGATCCCTTGGAGGGGCTCTCTTACTCCCGGCAATTTCTCCTTCTTGTCACAGGATGCCAAAAATAGAGGAAGAATAACTAACAATGATGACCATAACAATTTCATTTCCAAGCTTCTCCATTATTGGCGGTTACTGGTTTGCGTCTTGGCGTGGACTCCTTCGATTCAAGAATTTTATGCGTCCGGTCTTTATACCGAACCCGATCATGAAAATCATCGGAATCAATAGCGAGTTCAGGGATCCCAGATGCCCCAAACTGACTCCGCCCCATTGTTTTCACAAGGTCCTTGTCAGTGGCCTGGGTAGCACTTTTCGGGGCTGGCTGCAGATATATCTCTTCCTCGCCTTTGCTGACGGTTGTATCTTTTCTGGTATTCGATACATTCGATTCCGGCTCCTGTACTGCGTTCTGGCAGCCAGATACAAGGAGGCACGTACACATCGCGAATAATAATCTCAATAGACCACCTCCAACACCCCCACAATCAGTCTCTTCCTTCGTCGATCCTGTGCTCGATTGTGGTGGTTTTGGGAGGAGGTCTAATCTCATGGTTGTAGCTCGATCATTCCTGCTAACGTCTTGGCGCGATCGGCCATACCAGCCGGAACTCCAGGCGTCTTCGCGAGTTTTATGAGGGTCTCTTTCGCGAGGGCATTTTTGCCGTATTTGATGTAGCAGAACGCCAAGGTCTCGAGGGCCAATATCCCCCATGGACAATCGAGGGATTCCTTCGAGAGGGTGTCGATGAATCCGTCTAATTTCTCCAATATTTCCTTGACGGACATGAGGTCTAGGCACGTACTGACGTACATTATGTATGCGAATTCTCGGAAAGTCTTGTCTACCTTACTGTCTTCGTAAATCTGCCGATATTGAGCGATCGCCATCCTATCATTTTTGGATCTTAAGATTGAGGCATATAATAGCTTCGCAAGGGTTGGATAGGGCTCCTTGTTGGAGGATGATCCGAGCTCTCGGAGGTTAGCAAGCTCCTGTTGTCCGGCAGGGCCTGATGACAGAGCATTCTGAATTACCGTAAGCCTGTAGGAAATGGCCTCTCGATCGGCCTGATCCTTCCGAAGCCACATATTATAGACGCCGATGGAAAGCAGCAAAATGACTGCGCCATAAGATATGAGCTTCCCATATCTGTTCCAAATGGATAACCACTTCTCGCTGCGAATCTCTTCTTCGATACTTTCGACGAAACTATCGAACCCAGAAGACGACCCACATCCTCTATCGCAATCCTTCTTATCCATCATAAAAAATTATCGGCTAACACCCTCAAAATACTACAACAAAACTCCTCATTGAGGAAAGGGAAATAGTTCTACTGGCCCTAAACGACCCGCCCCGAATTTGGAGTATATCACGATTTGAAATCAACGATACAGCAAACATCATTCCAGGGTAGGATAAGCGGTTTTATGGGCAAGGCATAGCAGTGGTAGAGTATTAAATGGTAATAAAGGCACGATTCGAGTCTTCATAACGGAAAATACTATGTGGATTACCCATATGGCGAAATATTGGATCTGATCGAACCTAGGGTATTACAAAACTGCTGCCCAACTTCCTGTGTGTCTTCGAGCGTTTTTCTAAATGCTGCAAGATCCTTTGGGGGATTCCCAGTTTGTCCCCATCGAGTCAACATTTCATAGATTCGAGCACGTCTCGCGAGCAAATTATTTACACAGTCTGACTGGATGTCTTCAGTCCCGTCTGCAATTATGTCCCTGTTACACCTGTGAATTAGTTTAGCTGTCTCGATGAATCTATTGAGAGAAGCCAACCAGTCAGAAACATATGGGTCGGAGATTAGCTCCTCTGGATTATTCGGGAAGTCGTCGAGATTTGCTGTCATGGCTGCGACCTCTATGTCTATATTCTCACACAAAAATCTTACAAAATCCCAAAACAAGGATCTAGACAGCATTACAGAGCTACCATGTCCTAATAGCGGGGGCGTAAGTGCTGAATAACTTGAGGGCTGAGAGGCTTCTTCTTCTGAGGCGCGAACAACGGTAGGTCCTAACATTACCACCCCAATCACAGGTATAAGGCCCTTTTTGAATATATTCATAATAATCCTCTATTTTCTTTATCGAACTCCATTATTTAATTATACTGTTTATTCCTAGAGAAATCAAATAATGGCGAAATAAAAACCACTATTGGATTTTGAATACAAAAATACCTATCCTCCCTAATCTTTTGCCTCTCCTCTTTGGAGCTCTTTAACTAACCTCAGTTTCATATAAGGATATAGGAAAACACTAGGAAAACAGCAGCGGAACGCATAAAGTACGTATGAAGTCTAACAAAAACTCGTACCTTTTATGATTCCGCTAACCGAGATTTTCACTTATGTCGATGATTTTTGCAAGATATTTGAAGATAGAATTAAAGAGTTTGCAATAGAAAACAGTCACAAGATAAAGAGAAACAGAGCATTTAATATGAGCATCTCTGAAATACTGATTATGTTTCATAAGGTAATCTTTAATAATAAAGAAAGGGATGAAGAAAGTATTAGTAGATGCAGGAAGGAAGTAACTACATATTGTGAGTGGACTGGGCGCTTATCAGTTCTTACCTAAGAAACCTTCTGTTGGACTTAAAGAACTTAATAATCTAGCAGTAAAAAATGTTCTTATATGAAACTGAGGTTAATTATGTCATTAGACCCCCTCCCCTACTCTCCTCTGTATTCCCCTTTACTATACACTCCGCTTCTGTGCGCCGTGTCTCCAACTAAAAACTCTGATCCTGAAGGTTTGGAAGGAGGTCTATTAAAATCGATGGTGGTCAATTTACAACCGTTAAAGACAAAAAAATATGCTATTTTTTGAATGGGATTTTTTGAAGTTTTGTTTTTGATCTAATGTCTAAGCCGAAGATTACGACCATTACACTGGGGTGTCGATTCAACTCCTTCGAATCTGAGATGATGAAAATAGTCACGAGTCAGTCGAGTGACCCAGATAATATTGTTATAATAAACACGTGTGCCGTAACTCAGGAAGCTGAGCGGCAATCCAAACAGGCTGCAAGGAAAGCAATTCGGGAAAATCCTGATTCAAAGATTGTTGTAACGGGATGCGCAGCAAAAACCGCTCAAAACTATTTCGAGAATCTGGATGGGGTTTTTAAGGTCGTCCAAAACGAAGAGAAAGTAACCGTGGATATGTCACAAATCTCCGCGAGCCCGCTCCATCTTTTTGATGGTAGGGCTCGAGCCCTCCTTCAAATTCAAAACGGGTGTGACCATTTTTGCACGTATTGCATCGTCCCATTTACCCGGGGCAGATCCAAAAGCCTCCATCCAGATATTGTCTTGAAGCAGGTCGATTATTTCCTACATCACGGGTTTAAGGAAATCGTTTTATCGGGGATCGATATAGCATCATACGGGAAGGATATTATCGAAGACCGGAGTCACGATCTGGCGACTCTGATCGAGGCTATCCTCGAAAGGACGCACCTCGCCGGAACTCGTATTAGGCTATCATCGATCGATCCGGCCGCCGTCGACCAGAATCTGCTGAATTTATTTTCCGATGAAGCGAGGATCATGCCATACTTTCATTTCAGCATACAGTCTGGAAGCGATGAGGCCCTGAGGGCAATGAGACGCCGCCATTCTCGAGATGAAGTAATAGGGATCTGCGAAAATATTCGCCGACGGAGGGATGGGGTCGTCTTTGGAGGGGATCTAATCGCTGGATTCCCGGTTGAGACGGAATCGATGTTCGAAGAATCTTTGAGGTTGATAGATGACGCCGGATTGTCTCTGATCCACGTTTTTCCGTACTCAGCGAGGAATGGGACCGTCTCCGCTCAGATGATCAATCTTCCAGGGAATGTGGTTCGATCTCGGGCCGAACGATTGCAGGGGAAAGCCCAGGCCGCAAAAAGGGTCCTCCTCCAATCGATGATTGGGCTGACGACCTCTGGGATCATCGAAAAAATCGATGGTTCCGATTGGATTGGTAAAACCGACTCATACGTCCCTTTTCGAGTGCACGGAGGTAATTTTCGACCTGGAGAAGTTGTGCACAATCTACGCATCACTGGCATCTCCGACTCAGCCTCGGAATTAACCTGCATCCCCGACCTACAATGATTATTTGAAAATCCGTGGAAGATATCACTTGGTGCCAGAATCTGGCTCCTGAGAAACTTCGTTAAGTGCCGTTTTTACGGCACTAATATTTTTCAAAAGAATTTCATAAAATTTTTTCTTGGCTGAGGGATTCCTCTTGACTTTTTGCTGTCCACTTCTTAATACTCCGGCCAAGCTCCTGAATTCACCTGCAATACGTTCATTTCCACTCGCTCTAAAATAATTAGATAAGGCATCTATATCTGTGACCATATGTGGCTGAAAAATCGAGTAGCCCCCACCCTGTTTGGCTTGCGCCTCTAGGCTACTTACAAAGGTTAAAGCCCTTTGGCAGCCTTCGGCTGCATCCAAACTTCCATGAGTGTCTTTCATAGCGTCCATAGCTTGAGAGTTGAAGCTGGCAAAGCTCGAAACGAGGAGAAAAGCGATATGGTATAGCTTGCACACGGTAGTTAAATTTCCGTTAACGGCATAGTCGTGTCAGTTTGTGAGCTAAAATTTTCGATGTCAACACAAAAATTTTCTCCTTTCGCCAGTAGCGGATAGATATGCCTGATGAGAGGCGTTGAGATGGCATACCTGATAATTTGCATTTTGAGGGAAGATTCATTAAGATAACTCACTGACACATCGTGAATCGCGTACATATTATTATCGATGAAGAAGAGATTGGGGATTGTTACAGTTGGTGGAGATTGCTCCGGATTGAACTCAGCTATCAGGGCTGCGGCGATCCGGGCCGATAGACTTGGCTACGAACTCCTCGGAATTCGGCGCGGTTTTTTCGGACTGTTTCCAGAAAGTTTCGATTATGTTCGGTTAACCCCCGAGGATTGTAATGAGGAGTTTCTGACTTCATCTGGTAGTGTCCTGTTTTCTGACACGAAGTCATTCACAACCTGTATGGAGCATGGTCGTTCTCAGAAAGAAATCCTGCAATTCGTCTGTGATGGATACAAGAAACTATCTCTCGATGGGTTGATTTTTATAGGAGGAGATGGCAGTTTAACTATCCTCGAGGAATTATTGAACTATGAACCGAACCTTTTAAATGTAGTAGCGATCCCAAAAACGATCGATAACGACGTTAATATGACGGATTGTGCGATCGGTTTTTCGACGGCCGTCGAGGTGGTTACCGAGGCGATTTCGAACATAAGATCGACCGCGAAAAGTCACCAGCGAACGATGGTCATCGAAGTTATGGGGCGAGACGCCGGATTTATCGCCCTGTATGCAGGGGTTGCCTCAGGAGCCGATATCATCCTGGTCCCCGAATTCAAGTACAAGATGGGGAAGGTGATCGATATGGTGAGGAGGAGCTACGATTCTGGGAGAAAGTATTGTATCATCGTCGTCGCGGAGGCCGTCGAATCGGCCGCCTTGAAACATCGAGATGCTAATTCCTGCGATGAGGCCGCAAAATATAGTGCCATAAAATATAAGGGGATAGGGCAGTTTATCGCCGATCACCTTAAAAACGAAGGATTCGAATCTAGGGCGGTCACTCTTGGTCACGTTCAACGTGGCGGGACGACCGCGATTTTAGATCGAATAATCGGGACTTCATTTGGGGCCGAGGCTGTTAATTCTCTCGTCGCCGGTGAACGTGGTATTATGTTGTGTTATCGTGGAGGAAAGATCGAAAAAGTTTCAATCTCTGATCTGATGCATGGTATTAATAAAAGGCTGGATGAATCTGATATGTGTGTCAAAATTGCGGTCAATTTGGGGGTGTATATCGGTGAATTGCGTAATTCATAGGTCTGCCATTTTTGTATTTGCACTTTCATCGGTAAACTCACTGATGGCCGGTACTGTTGGTGGACAGTGTTCTCCGCATTACGTATCCATCAAACAAGACAGAGTTAATTCTCATAAGGGGCCTGGAGTGCAGTATAAGAGAGCCTTTGCTTATATCGTCTCTGGAACTCCCGTCATGGTAACGGCAAAATATGATAATTGGCGAAGGATAAAAGATCCAGAAGGATGCGTAAGCTGGGTCCATAAAAGCCAATTATCCTCGAGGAGATCAGTAATCGTCACCTATGATGATGGGGCGAAGTTACTGGATAGCTGCAGCACTCGGGCGAGCGTTATAGCACACGTCAAGAAGAATGTCGTAATGATGTTGCTATCTACTCGAGGAAATTTATGCAAAGTGGAAGTGAGAAATAAAAGCGATGGGAAAAAATATGTAGGCTGGATAGAAAATGATAAGGTGTTTGGCGTTGATGGCAACGAGTTGCTGTAAGATTTTTATTAAGGAATTGTGATATGCAACCAAAAAAAAATGAATTATTAATTCTACCGCTTGGTGGATTGGAGCAGATTGGTGCGAATTGTACGCTAATCGGGACCAATGATGAGTGGATAATCGTCGATTTGGGGATCGCCTTTCACGATTCTCTTGGAATCGAGGTTTTGACGCCAGACATATCGTTTCCGGCTACGATGCCAGGCAAGATCAAGGGGATCTTCATAACCCATGCCCATGAGGATCATATCGGGGCGATACAGTATCTGTGGCCGAAATTGAGATGTCCGGTATATGTGACCGAATTTCCAGCCGCCGTCCTAAAACAGAAACTCAAAGAGCGCCAATGGTGTGATGATGTGAAAATTGAGATCGTTACCTGTAAAAATCCAATACGGCTAGACAATTTTGAAATAGAATACGTCGCGTTGGCTCATTCTATATTGGGGGCCTGTGGGTTATACATCAAAACTGCGGCCGGGAAAATATTCCATTCTGGAGACTGGAAAATAGATGATGCTCCGTTGCTGGGGGATAAGACCGATGAGAAAAGGTTGATCGAGATAGGGAAGGAGGGGGTGGATTGCCTGCTCTGCGATTCGACGAACGTCTTGGTGGATGACGAGGCTGGATCCGAGACGAATGTCAGAAAGGCGCTATCTCTAGTCATTTCACAGTATAAGGATAGAAGGATTACGGTGACCTGCTTCGCATCCAATCTCGCCAGGATGGAGACGGTTTTTCATATTGCTCGTAAATCGGGACGTAAAATCGCGATCGTTGGACGATCGATGTTTAAGATGATATCGGCCGTTTCTGAGACATCATATCTCTCCGAAGATTTTAAGGCCGGAATTTCATCTATTATTCCGGAGGAGGAGGCCGTCAGCCTGCCGCCATCTAAAGTCATGTTAATGTGTACTGGATCTCAGGGGGAGGCTCGTTCGGCCCTCTTTAGATTGGCCCGCGGAGAGAATCGGGTAATCAAACTGGGCAAGCACGATGTCGTCGTATTTTCATCTAAGGTAATTCCTGGGAACGAGATTTGTATCCGCGATATGCAAAATCTTTTAACACGGAATGGCGTGGAGATTGTGACGACCGCTACGGAGGGTGATATCCATGTTTCTGGACATCCGAGTAAGGGCGATTTGGTGAAGATGTACGATTGGCTGAAGCCAAAATCATTCATCCCGATTCATGGGGATTCGGTCATGCTTCATGCTCACCAGAAGTTTGCGGAACAGAGCGGTATCAAGGAATCTCTTATCGTTGAATCGGGAGAAATAATTGGCCTATCAAATGGGCAACTTACGAAGTTATCCAAAATCGACGTTACCTTCATGGCGCTGGATGGGCCGAGCCTAATCCCGATAACTCACGATGCCATAAATGAGAGATTGACCATGTCGACTGGAGGAAGCGTGAGTGTCAGCTTCATTATATCGAATGATAATAGGCTCTCGAATGCTCCCGATATTATCACTCGTGGAATATTTATAGATAAGGGCGAGTCTAAGAGACTCGAATCGAAGATATATCAGATCGTCTCGAATGAAATTACTAAGCATCCGACATCGATTAGTGAGATAAAACGGGAGTGTGTGTCGGCCATTAGGAAGGTAATGGTTAAGCAATTCGACAAGAAACCGGCCATTTTCATTCATGTTCACCGAATCTAGATCAACTGCCGAATTTGATCGATGCTTTCATCGGATTCATCATCGGTGGTGGAGTCAGGACTGTGGCCTCGGCATTGGCTGGAATCAGTATCTGTGGTGGTATCGCGCGAAGAGCTCGATGAAATGGCGGCGGGCGGGTTGCTACATTTAATCATTGGACCGAGATCTGGAATGAAACTCATGGATCCATGTCGTTGTATGATTTCCATAAATTCCGAAGATGCACCGCGCGGAAATGAACCGAGTTTGAGGTGAGCAGCAGCTTTGGCATTGCATATTGCACAAAATTCACTGAAGGCTGAAGTCACGGTTTGAGCCGTATTTCTTTGACTTCCCGGTTGAGGGAAAAATAAGTTGTTAACGACCTGCTCTATTTCAGTAAACATGCTGTTTCTCACGCTTTTAGACGTGCTTAATGCCTGTGAGGAAGGAATCAAAACTTTAATATTAACGGTGACGATAAATAAATCGTTATTTGTCGATGTAGAATCGAAGGTGAGAACCGGGAGGACGCACGGGACATCGGCGACTTGAGCCGAAACATTCAAAAGGATGAGATCTCTTAGGAGATCGTTTTTCATTTGAAGGAGGATTGATTGTAGACTGGAAGTCGTTGGTTTCGGGTCTCCCGGTGCCGGTAGGACGGTCATTGGGATTTTGGGGAAGATGTCTTTCATCGTGCTATTACTGGTGGCGGTTTCATATGTGGTCAGGAAGTTATGAATCATTGACATAGTTTCGGCGAAATTCCACTTCCTATAAAACGCCAAGGCATCGGAATATTTCGCTTTGATCGCCTGGATCACCGACTGGAAAATGTTATCCTGGAGCTGAGATGCGACTAAGGCTAGCGATGTTTCCAGATCATCAGGTGAGGCTATCGCGATTCTCTTCTCCAGGCCGGTTGCTGAAGACGCCTCATATGCGTCGCAATCGCATGGTTTCCCGCGAAATACATCCTCATCAGGGGTTGCTTTTTTCCCGTAATATGCGGAATGTGCCGAAGTTCCGATATCGACCGCGGCCCTCGTGCATGATAAGCACCCAGTGGAACAGGAAGGAAATAGTCGCTTCCACCGAAATGCTCGAATATCAGAGAGTACAGATTCTGTCATTGGGAATCCTAGGGCGAGGGTGGCCGCGACGAAGGATCCAGTTCCGCAGCCATAGTAAGCATCCATGACCGTGCTTAGATTCCATGGGATCCCGGTGTTCGGGAGCAGTCGTTCACTCATCCCAGCGATCATTTGATCGAAGTGCTGAAGGATACTGGCGGTAGCAAACATAGAGCCGACCCCATCTGCATCGACGAAACAGAGAAAGTCGTGAATATCTCCACTGGTAGACTTCAGGGCTTTCATTGACAAATTGGCTAAGACGTCGAGGAGGTCTGCTAAGTGAGGATTGCCTTTGAGTAAGAAATTCATCCGATCATAAGCGTATTCGAGATCTTTCTGTGGTCTAGGAAGAGTTTCCGACAATAGATCTGAGGCCCCAACAGGAGATATACTAACAATCAGGGAGGATAAGGCGAGGGCTTTGAGACGTCTAAACATAAAGCTCCTCTCAAATAAGAATTTCCTAGCTTAGGATAAGTAATGGAAGTTAATAATTTGTTAACCTAAGTTTAAATTGTGTTAACTTCCTAAGGAAATGCATCCAAGTTTTTGGTTTATATAAACCCCCTCCGGTTTACCGAAATTTAAATACTAATGATATATGATGATTATAGGAATATTGGGGAGGATATATTTTTATGAAAATATTTAACCAATTTGCTAACAAGAACGTTGGAAAACCAGGCGTTATGAGACGCTGGGGGGGGGGGGCTCCTCTTGTGCCTCCTGGGGATAGGCGGAGCGTTTGGGGCTGAAGCTCCAGGTAATCCTGTTCAGGGGTCTTTCTCCCTTGTTCCTGCTCTCACTTTACGCACTCCCGATTTCGAGGGATTCGTTAATTCTGCTTACGAGATTGGGGTGGCCGAGTGCCGGTCTGGTGTACCCCCTCCAGTTCTCATTTCTGATTGGATCCATGGCGGAGGGATGTTGTGGTATCCGGGGGCAGACTCCTTTCCTAGCTGGTTGTGGGATTACTTCCAGTTTGCTGATTATTCAAGTCCTGGACTCTCCCTTGCTTGGGTGCAGGCCTTCCTAAACTGCGGGTTCGTGCTTCCTGCTGTTCCCAGGTCCTATGAGGGAACGCTCCTTTCTTATGTTTGTGGTTACTGGTACGAATATGAGTATGGCTCGAAGGGTGGATCTCCTTCCGATTTCTTGTTTGATCCTTCCGGGAAGCTAATCCCTGAAAATCTTGTTCTAAAGACTGAATTGTCTTTCCTTCAGGACGAAGTAGAGAATCTAACTGACGAAGTTCAGAATCTTGAGGTGAGATTGAGGAAGGCTAGTGTTATCGGGGTAGTGTTTGCTGCGGGATTTGTGGGAATCTGTTGTTGGAATAGTTTTCTCAAGAAACCTAACTCTATGATTTCGTTTCATAAGCTGAAGTGAGTTTAAGCTTTGTGTCAGTCTCAGTGACTAATGATAGTTTGCCCTGAAAAAAAGCTGCCTCTTGCAATCGATTAAACGTTTTGTGTTATAATACCTCCGGTGTGTTTTATCCAGTGGGAGTTATCATGAGTTTTACATCTGGGCCAATTCAGGTCGATGAGGGCCTGAGAAAGTATATGTTATCCGTTTTTAATAAGATGTTTTTGGCGCTGTGTCTGACGGGAAGTATCGCATTCATTTGTGGGTCGAATCCGAATATCGTATCGGCCATGCAAGGGGGTCTCTCCACTGTCCTCGTCTTCGCGACCCTGGGGTTGGTGATTTACCTATCATCGCGAATCGACAGAATTTCTCCCGATACGGCACAGTCTCTGTTCTGGTTATATGCCGCCCTCATCGGAGCCTCCATCTCTCCGATCCTCGCGATGTATACCGGGGAGAGTGTAGTAAGCGCCTTTTTCACATCGGCTGCTTTCTTCGGCGGTCTCAGCCTATACGGCTATACCACCTCGAGGGATCTAACCGGCGTCGGGTCGTTTATGTTGACCGGCCTAATAGTCGTGATCCTATCGTCATTCGTCAATGCGTTTTTCTTGAAGAATTCGTTATTGAGCACTGGATTGTCCGCTCTGAGCGTCATAATTTTCTGTGGTCTTACTATGTATGACGTCCAGAAAATCAAGAATTATTATAATGCGACGTACGGAGATGAAGTCATCGCTAAGTTCTCTATCATCGGTGCTCTAGCCCTCTATCTAGATTTCCTGAATCTGTTCCTGGCCCTTCTGCGGTTCCTTGGGAACAAAAAATAATCGCGACGACGTGGTGCCGAAATATGGAGCTCAAGGGTAGCAGGACCGAAAGGAATCTGATGGAAGCCTTCGCCGGAGAATCTCAGGCAAGGAATAGATATTCCTATTTCTCATCTCAGGCGAAGAAGGAAGGGTATATTCAGCTCAGCAAGATTTTCAATGAAATTTCCGACAACGAGAAAGAACACGCAAAAATTTGGTTTAAGATTCTGAATGGGGGGTCGATTCCAGAAACGGTCGAAAACCTGAAGTCCGCTATTAATGGGGAAAATTACGAATGGTCTAATATGTATGCCAACTTCGCGGTTGAGGCCGAAGAGGAGGGATTCGCTGATATCGCCCGCCTTTTCAGGGCCGTCGCTGCGATCGAGAAATCTCATGAGGAGAGGTATCAGAGCCTTCTGGATGCCGTTTTAAATGGTACCCTGTTTTCTAGGGATGATGCGGCAACCTGGAAATGTAGCAACTGCGGATATTTGGCTACGAATGAGAAAAAGGCTCCCGCCGTATGTCCCGTCTGTAATCACGGATTTGGGTATTTTGAGTTGGAAACAGCCATTAAAGGATGATCGGACGGCTTCTGGAGGGTATATCCACCGAGAAATTCAGATCGATCCTCTGCCTGGATGGTGATCTAAGGAACCTGGCGAATGTATACGACATGTTTAGGTTACCGTTGATTGCGGCCGACGGAGCGGCCAATCAGATTATAGATGCTGGGTTGGCTCCGGATCTTATCATCGGGGATCTCGATAGTGTGGATCCTAACCTTCTCCTCCGCTTCGATCATTTAAAACTAGCCGACCAAAATACTTCGGATTTCCAAAAGGCCATCGGGTATTCGAAAGAAAACGAGCTACTCCCCTGTATAATTCTTGGAATGTCAGGTGGAAATATTGACCATATCCTCAATAATTTTAATATATTTCTTGAGGAGGATGGGAATGTATTCTTTGATGGAAATATCGTTGGATTTAATTGTGTTGGTCCGAAAAAAACTCATCTAAAACTTCCAGTCGATACCAAATTATCCATCCTCGGCATACCGGGGTGTAACCTTACGACCCACGGGCTGAAATGGGAATTGGAGCCCTCGGATTTGGCATTCGCCACATATCCTCCCAATTCTAGGATATTCGGATATAATTCATGCTTTAATCGGACGGTGATGGAGGATATTACGATTGAAATTAAATCTGGAACTGCCCTATTACTTATTTATTTATCAACGGTTATGGATGCCGGCTCTGGGTTAGATCATGCCGAGAAGTAGTTTATCCTATCTAATTAAGAAGTGGTTCATGTCGATAGATAGTATCTCGCTCTTCGTGGTGGCCGGAATCATTTCGATTGGTACTTGGGTTAGCATAGCATCGACCCCATCGGTCGCCATGAAACTCGGCCTCCCTCCGTTCCACTTCGTCAAGCAGCATATGGTCGTCCTCTTGATATCCATAGTCATAATGATCTTCGTTTCATTTCTTCAGATTAATCACATAAAGAAATTATCGGTAGCGGGATACTTCGGTTGTCTGATCCTGGTGATTCTAGCCCTCGTAATCGGGAGCGAAATAAAGGGAGCAAGACGATGGCTCAATTTATTCGGATTTTCTATGCAGCCATCAGAATTTTTTAAACCAATTCTGGCGGTGACTAATGCATGGCTCATTACCGAACAGTATAGAGATCGAAAATTCCCCGGAATAATGTTATCTGGGATTAGTGTATCGTTAATAATCCCATTTTTATTACTACAACCGGATATCGGGATGACCGTTATTATCTTTTCATCGTGGATTGGGCAGCTCTTTATATCGGGGCTATCCACTATAATGCTGATCTGCTTTTTGCTTTCAGCAATCGGGGCGCTTTTCGGACTATATTTTACGGTCCCACATTTTGCCGATCGAATTGATAGGTTCATAACGAATGGCGGAGAAGATGCCGATTTATACCAGGTACAAAAATCTCTGGAGGCGTTTAGGAGCGGCGGAATGTTCGGCAAAGGCCCGGGAGAAGGGGTCATAAAAACCATGGTCCCAGATTCTCATTCGGATTTTGTATTTTCTGTCATAGCGGAAGAATATGGATTTATCGTATGTGTCGTGATAATTGCTCTGTTCGTAATTCTTATTATTCGATCAATGATGAGGGCGACGACATCTTCTAGTATCTTCAGCGTTTGCGCTACGTTCGGGATAGTCTTCCAGATGGGGTTACAGATGCTCATCAATACGGCGACATCCCTGAATCTCATCCCAACGAAGGGAATGACGATGCCATTTATTAGTTATGGAGGCAGCTCATTCCTGTCGTCGGCTATTAGCGTCGGAATATTACTAGCGATAACAAAAAGACAGTCGATAATACTGGGCGATACCCGATAGGAATTTCATCTCCTCAAGGCTTCGACTGGATCGATGTTCGAGGCCTTTTTTGCTGGATATAATGTTGCGATCAAGCATAAGATCAACGAAAAGGCAACGATTCCGGCGACCTCCTGCCAATCTGTTTTCGAGGGAATTTGAGATAGATAATAAATTTCCTCGCTGAACAAATTCGAGCCAGACATCCCCTCGAGGACTTTCTTAATACGGTCGATATTGAGTGATACTAGGAGACCGAGGCCGAGGCCAGTTCCAGTCCCAAAAATCCCTATCGAGGATCCTATGTAAAAAAAGATACGGAGAATAGATCTTCTGGTAGCCCCCATCGTCCTGAGGATCGCTATATCTCGAGTCTTGCTGTTCGTCAACATCGTAAGACCAGAAATAATATTAAAAATTGCGACGAGTACTATGATACTTAATATTAGGGTCATTACATTTTTTTCGACCACGACCGCGTGAAATATGCTGGCATCCGAGTGTTTCCAATCCAAAACCAAAAACCGGTCTCCGAGAAGGCCAGAGAGCCGCTCCGTCACTGAAGAGACAGAATCCGCGCTTTCGATGAATATTTCTATCTGAGTTGCCATGTTGTCGTATCCAAAAAAAGGCTGTGCCGTTTCCATCGGCATCAATAAGATATTCTTATCATACTCATTCATGCCGACCTCGAATACACCGGCCACCTCAAAAACATCCTCCTTCGGGAAGCTGCCGAATGGAGTCACAATTCCACCCGGAAGGTATAGTTTAATTTTATCTCCCGTTTTGATCCTCAAGGATTCGGCCATCCTCTTCCCAATCATTACGTTCTGTTCATGGAAAGACTTTAAAGACCCATATTTAATATTTTCGGAAATTAGTTTTTTCGATTGTAAATCCGATTTGCTGATTCCGTGGACAATGACTCCCCGAGCATCACCATTCGCCATCAATACTACCTGTCTTTCAATTTGTGGCACGACACACGTTATCTCAGGAATACTATTCTTCATCTTATCGACGATGATTTTATAGTCGCTAATTCCAGGAGATTTGGCGTTGGTAACCACAACATGCCCCCTCATCCCGACTATTTTATCGAGGAGCTCAGCCCTAAAACCATTCATCACAGAAGTCACGATAATCAGCGTCGCCACTCCCAAAACGATTCCCAAAAATGAAAACCACGAAACGACGTATGCAAAACCAGCCCCTTTCCCGGAATGTAGATATCGCCTCGCAATAAAACTTTCCATCATCATTTTTATCGCAGCAAAGATGTTACCTTATCTCGGATGACGACATCGCCCGGATAACAGTAATTCAATATAACTCTGCATCTCTCTTCCAAAATATCAAGATCGAGGGTCTTGCTACTGAGCAATTCCACTCTCCTCTTCAAAAAAACCAGCTCCGCAAGCCTCTCATTTAGAATCACTTCCCTTTCTTCAACCTGTTTTTTAATCCCAACATAAGATATGAGCCCATTCTCACCAGTTATCACATGAAAAACCAAATACACAAAGACAATGACGACGAATGCGATCTTATAGGCAAGCTTAACACTGTTGGGAAGACCAACGAAACGCCCGAATAAACTCACTTTACAGACACATAAACAAAGGGCCCGCGACCTCCCACTATCAAAACAAGCCGCGAACCCAAAAAACGAAAACAGAAAACAATAAATTTAGATGCGATTACTAGTTAATCGCCGTGACTGCGCGGCGGTTCTTCGCGTGATCCATCTCCTCACTACCGGAAGCGAAGAGCCTCTCTTTACCGTATGATGCCGTGGAGATTCTCGTCCCCTCGATTCCACCCTTCTGAAGCTCCTTGGAAACAGCGTCGGCACGCGCCTGACCGAGAGCCATGTTGTATTCGGCCGTTCCACGGGCGTCCGTATGCCCGGCGATATTAACCTTCGTCCCGCTATATGTCTTCAACCAGTTCGCCTGCGCTTCAACACGCTTCTGCGCCGACTCCGTGAGGTTAGATTTATCAAAATTGAAATAGACCACGTTCGGAACGTTGTTTTCAAAATCCTCAGCAGACCCAGGAGTGACACTAGCACTACCGCCGCCATCCCCGTCCACATTGCACTTTCTGTTACAAGCAGCCAGCAGCGCAGCCGAAACCGCCGTAGCCAACATTAAAGCTCTCCCACTATTCATAATCCTGTCCGTCCTTCGAAAAGTTAAAACAATTTCTATATGATTCAGTTTATCAGATTTCATACCTCAATTTAAAGCGCTGATCACTATATTTTGCCTTACCCCATCAAATCGTTTGTAATTTGCAGCTTTTTTGCAACATAGATATCCCATCAGACAATGAATTTACTTCCCAGAGAAAAATATACTTTTCTTTTCATCAAATTTATCGGACGTTAATCGTGCTATTTCGACAATCGAATGTATTAAATTATTGGTTTTATAAATCTTACTCGTATCCCATTCATCGATAAACTTTTTATTAACTACTTTATAAATATCAGAAAGCCAGATAATAAAAGGAATATCGAACATCTCTGGAGTCGACAGAGATTCGACATGAGAATGCGGGCTATCCGGCTTTTCTGTTACATCCTCACCATGATCAGAGAAATATAGAACGAATGAATTGTCATTCAAATCCCTGACCAGATCGATTATGCGTCTTAAAATATAGTCTGTATATAGTATAGAATTGTTGTACTGAGCGACACCAACTGATTTACCATTAGATCTATTCTCTCCCTTAAATATATCGAAATTTGGAGGATATCTTTTTGAATATGGTAAATGAGATCCCATTAAATGCAAGAATATTATCTTTTTTTTGGCTTTGTCTTGGAGTGCCATTCGTAAATATTCTATAAGTTTTTCATCGTAATTCGATGATAATTTAGTCCTATAATGAGCATTATTGATAAATTTTTTCACGTCGGCCAGGCTACCAATCATGGCCGTCAATGAGTCGCAATTTCCCGAGGTATACTGATTGGAAAACCAAAAAGTCTTGAATCCAGCTTGATTAAAAAATGTAATAATATCTCCATTCGCGAAATCTTCGTCAAAACACAACATTCCTTTCAGGGCCTTCTGGGTATGACAATGAGCGGACCTCACCTCTCGAAACACCATTAGCTCGCTTTTTATTGCATCAAAATTTGGGGTCGTATTAATATCGCATCCATAAATACTCATATGCTCTTTATTGACCGATTCTCCGATGACGATTACATACGTTTGAGATTCATTCGAATTTATTAATGATCTAATATTCTTAAATTTGAATCCAGCCCTTTTGTTCAGAAGCTCCGTATTCCTCGCGAAATCTTGCCGATATTCGATGTATGAAAATAAGAGTTTTTCGAAAGGATACTTGCATCGATGATCTCCGAAGCTAAATATTGGATAAATCACTATGAAAGCCGCGATTAAATACTTCTTCTGAATTCTGGCCTGGATTTCCAGACCGTATAATATCCGATCGTAAAATAAAAATAATACTCCACCGATTCCCCAAAATAATGAGGTCACAATCAAAAGCTTTAACGATTGAAAATGAACCATAAATTCTGTGGCTTCCTGTAGATTCGTCTCAAAAATACTCATAAATGAATTTGTACTTATTTCTGAATTAAAAAGAATGATGTGAGCAATATTGATATATACAGATAAATATATAATAAATAAGTAAATAACCTTGACGATTCTGATCTTTTCGTTCAAAATCAAAAACGGTATCGCGAGTGATATTATCATTGCGATTGGGGCCCAGATGCTCCAGACTCCCGATAATCCAAATAATATTTTCGTGGCACATTCGGCTATGAACGGGAAAGCGACATACCACATTTTGCCGAGTATAACCTTAAACCAAATCGATCGTATTATTTCTCAACCATTCCGAAGTCACGGTGTCATTTTTGAAATGCTCGGTAAATTTATCACGAATAGATTTGTTATAGAAAGACAACCAAGATACCTCAAATTCTGTCAACATCGATCGATCGATTAATTTCATGCAAAACGGAATATAATTTAGGGTCTCGAAATTCAGGAATCCATCATTCTCAGCACGCTTGGTTAATAGCATATTTTCCAGGCGAATTCCGAAGCTCTGTTTATAGATTCCTGGCTCGACGGTCACGACCATTCCCTCAATCATCAGGCTCGTTGAGATCTGGGAAATTCTCGGTGGTTCATGAACATTGCCGAATGATCCAACCCCGTGTCCAGTGCCAAATTGATAATCATATCCACCCCTCCATACCTCGTATCTCGCGATCGAATCGATGGACGAGGCCCTAACTCTCGCCGGAAACTTCGCGACAGAAAACATGATGACGGATTTCAGGACTGTGGTGTAGATGGCCTTTATCGTCTTCTCAGCGTCTGTATCCCCGATTTCTCCGATAAATACCGTCCGAGTCATATCGGTCGTCGAATTGTTAAAATGAATTCCAGCATCGAATAGGAAGAGTCCATTCCCGCTGATCCGAGAATTCCCGCAAATCTTAGGATTATAATGCACGATCGATGTATTCTCTCCGAACGCAGAAATGGAATTAAAACTCAAATCCACAAAACCAAGTAATTTTTTAGCGGCATTCTCGAAGAAATCAGAAACGTCAGTCTCCGTTAGGCCGGATTCATTCTCAACGAAGGCCAACGTTTCGATGAAGGCGATTGATGTCAATTCAGCAGCTATCCTCTGATTCTTTATTTCGGTATTATTTTTTACGCAAAAGAAATCACTGTATTTACCACGGCTATCCCGAGTATTAAATCCTTGAGCCTGAAGATAGGAGATGAAATAGGCTGGAATCGTCGAGTAATCACAAGTCACGATGATGTTACGTGATGTCGAGGATATCTCGAATTCGTCCAACCTCCTGATCTCGAAATTTTGAGAAGAATCACCGGCAATTTCGAGATCGCAAAATAAAGATGGTTTGCCAGATTTTGGAACCACAGCAACGCAATTCGGAATAATAGATTTACTTTCGGTTGCCCGAGATAGACGAACCCCAAAAAGCCATCCGATCATCGATTGTTCCGTGAAAAGGAGCACTTCACCATCCTC
The DNA here is from genome assembly GCA_031266385.1 of Holosporales bacterium. Taxonomy (GTDB): domain Bacteria; phylum Pseudomonadota; class Alphaproteobacteria; order RUG11792; family RUG11792; genus JAIRNI01. The sequence goes on along the minus strand of JAISBC010000056.1, from coordinate 2,726 downwards.
TAAATCGGCTCGAATCCTGTTGATTCGATCATCCGAGGATTCTCCGATGTGTATTGGATCATGCAGAAAAATCTTCGTCTCAGATTTTTGCCTATTCCTCAAAAAATTGGATTCGATCAATTTAACGGATACATTTGGGAAACTTCGAGAGGCCTCGATAGTAGACAGATAAGATCTGTAAGAAATCGATGTAGATATTAAGCCCAACACCTTCTCCGAAGAAGAATTAGAATTTTTGGATGTCCAAAGTTCTGCGACTATAGATGTCGTGTCGAAATCCGGAAACTGTTTTATTTCCCAGATCGCATTATCCGCCTGCTCTCGAGCTTGTTTAACATATCGACCATCGACGAGCAGGACGGCTCGATCCCCTGAGATAATGGCCTTCCCATTCGATCCTGAAAAATCGGAAATAAATTCCACATCAGATGGGCCATCCACGAAATTACCGAATGAATTCTGCATGGAAATGACGATAACGTCGATCCCTGAATTCATCATCTTATTCCTGAGGTCTATCAAATTACAGGCTGCCGTCATTAAACGTACCTCGGATATTTTTTTGAGATTTTATCCAATTCGAGGAGTTCTGTCAGGACTTGCCCCAGATCGCTTAGGGGCAGCATATTCGGGCCATCACATGGGGCACTGTCCGGGCTATCGTGAACTTCCATGAAAATTCCGGCTACTCCAACTCCAATCGCCGCCCTCGCCAGGATTGAAGCAAATTCGCGATTTCCTCCAGAAAATTTCCCCTGCGAAGATGGGGTTTGGATTGAGTGGGTAGCATCGAAAACGACGGGGCACCCAGTTTTCGCCATGATGGGAATCCCTTTAAAATCAGAAATCAGGGCATTATACCCGAAACATGTCCCCCTGTCGGTCAATAAAACATCTGGAGCCCCAAAATGCAGCAGTTTATCGACGACATTCGCCATGTCATGAGGCGCCATGAATTGCCCTTTCTTGACGTTTACTGGCTTCCCAGTTTTGGCGGCGGCCTCGAGGAGGTCAGTCTGCCTACACAAAAAGGCCGGAATCTGAAGGATATCGGCGACTTCGGCGACCCGTGAACACTGCTCTGGGAGGTGAACATCGGTCAATACGGGCACTCCGTATTTTTTCCTCACGAATTCAAGGATTTCGAGCCCTTCATCGATTCCAACTCCTCTTTGACCAGCGATACTCGATCTATTGGCCTTATCGAATGATGATTTGAAGATATAGCCGATGCCGAGGGAGCCACAGATCTCTTGGACCTTTTCACATACGAGGGAACAACAATCCTTCGACTCGATTGCACACGGCCCCCCGATGAATACGAATGGTAAATCATTCGATATTTGAACATTCCCGATGGTTACGATTTTTGAAGCCAATTTAAAACAACCTCATGATCCGTATAGCCTGTGAATTATAGGACACCGAAACACCCGGAAACAAGATGAGGAAAATAGTAAAATCGAAAATTATCCTTAATCAAAACCCGGACGGACTAAACAAGCCAGGCAGTGTCCTACTTTCCCTCTCGCTTAAGCGGAAGTATCATTGGCGCTGGATGGTTTCACTGTCGAGTTCGGGATGGGATCGCGTGGGTCACATCCGCAATAACTGCCTAGCCAGTTTAGTCCGTACCTTATTAGCCACTCCACAACGGTGACCTTTCCCCTCCATTCAATTCCTCTGCTAACCGCAACAATTTTCTTGGTTCCATCCGTACGTCGAACCTCAGACGCTTTATTCTGGCCCCAAAACGCTTCAACCTACCATCAAAGGCCCGGAACAAATACTCGAGATCTTGATCTATACACAAATAGTATCCAAATTCTTGCAGCTTATCAGGATCATTCAAATGGATCCGTAGCAAGGATAACAACTGATCAAAGAAAAACAGAGACGTCTCCCGAGTATCATTGCTCCATAACCAGCTACCAGCAGCGATAGCTCTCATAACACGCACGAAAGTAGCTGCATCCCGCAAACGGCAATCCTCTAAACTTAACAAAGGATAACCGCCAATCATATACTCCCCCACCAGCATGGCCACAAAGGGTGTTCTCCCATCCGCTGGTATCTCCAGCGGATGCTCAACTATCTGCTCTACTACTAGATGTGCCACCTTGGTTGCAGCCTCGATTACATACATCGAATCGCCCACATGAACCTCAGCGGCGTTGCTACCAATACTACCAACTACACACAAGATCGCTACAATTTTCAACAATCTACACATACTCTCACTAGTCGGTAAAACTAAAAAAAACACACTAGACTACTCCCCTAACCTCCCACTATCAGTCTCTTCCTTCGTCGATCCGGTGCTCGAATGCTCATGTACCCCTAAGTACACTCCGCTTCTGTGCTCCGTGTCTCCTAGTAATAGATCTGATTGTGGGGGTCTTGGAAGAAGTCTACTTAGCAATAGGGAATTGGGTTAAATCCTCCCGAGAGAAGCAAACACCGTATCACCTAAACTCTGACCTTCTAGAGTAAAAAAACAAGCCAATCGAGTTATTAGTACTAGTAAGCTCCACGCATTACTACGCTTCCACATCTAGCCTATCAACGTGGTGGTCTACCACGACTCTATTTGGGATGACTAGTCTCGAGACGAGTTTCACGCTTAGATGCTTTCAGCGTTTATCTCTTCCATACTGTAGCTACCCTGCTATGCCGTTGGCACGACAACAGGTCCACCAGAGGTATGTCCATTCCGGTCCTCTCGT
>JAISBC010000054.1 GCA_031266385.1 Holosporales bacterium | reverse complement strand
CAAACACCCACCCCCCCCCCCCCCCCCCCCCCCGCGCGCGCCCGGGGCGCGCCGGCCGGGGCGGGGGGGGCCCCCCCCCCCCCGCGAAGTGCCTATACAGCCAGCCCACTAACCGCCTGGATGAAGTTCACGTACATTTCGGCCACTTTGCTTATGTTGGCGGGGGTGGTGTAAACCGCTTCCCCTTCCCCTAAGAATAATCTAATGTAAGGACCTCTTAATGCTGCCAGGAGCCATTGAATATGCTTTTCTTCTATGTCGAGTAATTTTTCTGTTAAGTCCGCTTTTATTCTTGGATCGCTCGCTGCCTGGACTATGGGGCTGTCGGTCACGAGAGATGTTGGTAGCCTGTTGAGCACCCCATTCGCTCGCAACTCAAGTTGTACTTCTGATCGTAAATCGTACGCTGTAAAAAGTAGCTCACGGTGTAGCGAATCGCGAACTTTCCCTAATTTCCCTTGTTGCACTTGCCTTTCTATTTCTGCTCTACATCCTGGCATATTGGGGCCACTATGTGCCTGAATCATTGACATTGAGACCATGTCAACGTTTGCAGTGACTTCTTTATATTGGGTGGGTGTGTCCCCCAAGCCATCATATTTTAGATTGAAGGGGGCCTGCTGAGCTGCATGGATTGCTCCACTCGCCATAATCATCGCCAACACTGCCTTTACTACTTTAATCCTCATCTTTGTCTTCCTCTTTGAAAACTTACGTAACCGTAATGCTGCGAAGTGTACATTAAATTGATTTGATGGTCAAGTAGTTTATTTATTCAATTCCTGTTATTATTATTTTACCTCTGTGGACAGGACCGACAGGCCGTGGAGGAGATCTACTGCCCTCTGAACCATCTGATCGATTTTGGATGAAGATGTCTGAGGATGCTGTGGATCCTGGCCTTCCTTCAGGATCTCGATATCGGGCGATACACCCGTCTGATCAATTTTTTTCCCATTCGGCGAGACGAAGTAAGCTGTCGTCAGCTTGATGGCTCCCCTCCCGGGAATGGGGATTATCGTCTGTAGTGACCCCTTCCCATACGTCTTCTCTCCGATCAGGACGGCCCTCTTATTGTCTCCAAGCGAGGCGGCGACTAACTCAGCTCCCGATGCCGTATTCCCATCGATCAATATGACCATCGGTAAGCCATTAAGCAGATCTATTTCATCCGCGAAAATTGAGCGCGATTCAGATTTGTTTTTAGACTGAAAATCTATAATCTTCTTGTTACCCCCCAAAAATAGATCACAAACTCTGACGGCTTGCTCCATGATGCCCCCCGGATTATTCCGAAGATCTAATATAACTCCGGTCGCCTTATTTTTGATGACCTTCCTGATCGCGTTCGATGTATCGATAACTGTTCCCTCGTTAAAGTGGGTAATCCTTATGATCGCTATATCATCTATAAATTCAGTCTTCACACTCTGCAGCTGAATTACCGATTTCTTGACTACAACGTCAAATTTCTCGGATTTGTTCCGGGCGACAGATAATTTTATCTTCAAAGCTGGATCAGAGCTGAGCTTCGAAATGACGGTCTTCATGGGCATCTCAGAAACATCCCGATCATCGATTTTAACGATAAGATCATTCTCGCGAAGACCTGAGGCCGAAGCCGGGCTATCATCGATGACGGCCGTAACCTCGATTCCTTCCCTATTCTGCTTTATCTCGACGCCAATGCCGAGGAAGGCTCCTCGTGTCGATCTCGTAAAGGCGCTAAATTCGTCCTGGCTGATGTACATCGAATGTTCATCCAAAACTCCGAGAATACCGTTAATCGCGCCGATCTCCAGTTTTTCGCGACTTATATCGTCCGCATAATTGCTCGATATTTCCTCGATTATTTCCTTGATGAACGTATTCGTCGTAATCGAATCGATCGATAAACCTATCGATTCCTCTTCCTTTTTCCTACACGAAACCAGGAGAATGATGTGAAGCGCCGTAACGACGAGAACAGCCCTCGCAGAATTTTTCATGAAAAAATTCTATGTTTTTTGCAAACGAGGTCTCACCTCAATTATGATACATGCGTAATTCACGAAGAAGATAGGTCTAATTTTGGCAATTTCGTCATTTTTTAAAAAAGTATTGCCAAAAAGCATCTTCCCGAGATTTTTCATAATTTTAATTGCGCCGGTTATCATCTCGCAATTGATATTCGGGGCCGTATTTTTCGGGAAGTATATGGAATCGGTCATGAGGGTAACGGCCCAGCAAATCGCCGGAGAAATATGGGCCGTAACCAGCATCTTGGATCTCGGATATCCTGATAAGTATGTCGACGAAATGCAGAAAAATATGGAACTAACCATATCCATTCTGAAAGATACATCTTTGAGGAAGAGTGGAATTGCCAAAAATAGCAAAGTTTATCGATTATTACGCAACGCATGTCGCAACAAAGATATCCGGACCCATTACATTATGCCATTCGATAGTAAAATCTTGATTTACGTAGAGGCTAAAAATAAGAAAAATCTCTATAAAATTTTGATTCCACGGAAAATGATGTACACTAGAATTATCCCGATAGTCCTGGGGTGGGGAGTTTCTTCATCGATTATCCTCCTAATCATCGCCTTCCTGTTCCTCAAAAATCAAATAAGGCCAATCAAAAAATTGACGGAGGCGGTAGAGAGGTTCGGGAGTGGATATGATTCTAACTATTCTTTCAAGCCGGAAGGAGCCAAGGAAATTAGACTCGCCGGGAAGGCCTTTTGCGACATGCAGATGAATTTTAGAAAGCTAATGAACACCAAAATCAGAACCCTCGCCGGGATATCGCACGACCTCAAGACTCCCCTCACCAAAATGAAACTCCAGCTAGCGATGATGCCAAAGACCCCGGAAATAGACTTCCTGAAAAAAGACGTCGATGACATGGTAAAGATTACTGAGAGCTTCACGATGCACGCCGCCCGGCGAAATAAGGAGATATTTATTCATCGTAATCTCAGGAATTTTCTGGATAACCTAGTGGCTGATTATGCGAATAAAGATTTTAAGATCAACATTACGGGTGATCGCTCGATCGAGATCTGCATGAGGTATACTTCCCTCAAGCGGGCATTTGGTAACATCATAGGTAACGCCAAAAAATTTAGTAGCGAATTAAATATTCGCTTTTCACAGGATCAAAAAAGAGAGATTGAAATAATATTTGAAGATAATGGCCCCGGTATTCAGGCCGAATTGATCGATGATATATTTTCTCCGTTCGTCTCTGGGAATCAGGCTAAGACTCACGGAGAGGATGCTGGAACCGGATTGGGCTTAAGCATCGCCCGAGATATCATCACCGAGCACGGCGGTGAGATTTCCGCCGACAATTCTGAGGAAACTGGAGGAGCTAGGTTCAGAGTAACCATACAACAAGACTCCGAACATTAGATCCTTCTTCGAAACCTCAACAATCAGAGTTTTGAGAGGTTTAAGATCATAGCTGGGATAGTTAATCTGAAGAGTGGATTTGGGTTCGCATGAATCGATAGAAGATCTAGGAGGAGAGGGTGGGGAGGTCTAGCCTGTGTGATGTTAGGAATTATACTACTGGTCTATGAAATCCGTCTGTTTTAAGACTTGTTGCTTATAATCTTCATAATTCAACCCATGCAAATCGAATAATATCTTTAATGTATTTTCATCTGGAACAAAATTACATTTTGGATATAAAATCTTTTCGTCTTGTACACCGTGATGCGTCCAGCTAATAGGATTTCCAATTGATACTGCCAGATCCAAATCGCTTAATTTGTTTATAATAATCTTGTTATCAAAGAAGTAGATCCCTGCTATTTGAAGTATTTCCTTTACATCGTCCCATAAATTGTAAGAGAATAGAGATCTTAATTGTGGTGGCAAGGATGCATCAGAATTTAAATTGTCGAAATCTGGGAATAGTAGAGTCTTTGCAAAAGATATCTGTTCCCAATGCGTCATATCGAGATTTTTTAACTTCGATAGATTTGGAGCAATTAGTAAAAATATCGCGTGCCCAAATTCATGAATATGTGCATAGTTATATGTATTGGTGAAATTTTTACACAATTTACCCACTACTGCATGAGGTTCTGTAAAAAGGTATGGCAAAGTTAAGGAAAATGTTCCTCCATTACCAAAACCATCTTCAATTGAATTCCTCAAACATATGGACAATACATTCATTTCTGGAAAAAAATTCACGCCAAATTTATTCTCATCAGTTACTCTAAAAAGGATTCTGAGGCCATGATGCCGTTCTACTGACGCTAAGAAAGCAACAAGTATCTTTCTATAAACTGGATTGCTTACAGAAGATTCCACTGTATCAACGATGCGCTGGACATACTCTTCATCACGATTTATTATAAGAGCATGCTGAATTTCTGTTAATTTTAATCGAAGCGAACTACAAATAGTTTCATCAAGTTTGAATTGTGAAAACGCGTCCCTAATTGTAGCATAGAATTGCTCAATTTCGGTTTGACAAAAAGGATTTTTGTTTAACAGCGGAATTGTCTTGCTAAAAAAGGTTGAAACTATGTTTAATATACTTGGCCGTACCCTCTCCAGCATGTCCTCTGTTAGCTTAGCATTTCCCTGCGTTATTTGTAAAATAGCATTTTCGACCGCTCCTCCTTTGGCACACAAATCCTTCGATGTTTCGGTACTAATTGAATGAACAAGAGTATCAATATCCGGTTCCTTCAGTGCTTTAGGAAAGTAGCATAGTTGCAAGAAAGCTCGAAACCGTTCATGAAGAAGTACAGAATCTTCTAACATTCGTAAATAATTTTCTTTATGTTCATCCGGCAATAGATTAATAAAACTCATTTCGTCTATGACGTATATTTCAGGCATTTGTAGATAAAATTCCGCTAATAATGGAGGAGGCAATCTTCGTCCTATTTTTGTAAAATTTGTCATTATTGAGTCCATTCCCAAGACACATTCAATCAGAATAAACATAATCAATGCCATGCACTTTAGTATAATCTTTGACATTTTGTTATCTCCCATACTAGCCACCTTCAGCATACATCATAATTATTGATTTGTCAAAAAAGTACGCTTTACTTTATTGAAAGTAATGCGCTACTATGATCATTATTGGTAGTCAGTTAAAATACAGTGAGGCAATAATGAAAAGGGTCGTATATTCTTGTTTTGTGTGTGCAATCTTTCCTATAAATGCGATGTTCGCACCAGCTGCCAACAATGATCATAGTAGCGCATTGCTTTCAATCCAGCCACCTCAACATCCGTCTTGTGTGTTGTTGTCTCGATCCTCTTCGCCTCCGTTAAAGTTAGAAGAAAAATTTCAAAGTCCTGTGATCGATATTGAGGGATTTCTAGCAGCGGATGCGAAATCAGCTAATTTGCTTTCTCAAGAGGTTCGTCTTGGTAAATATGTAATAAAGATCCATAGTGATCTAGAGTCAGTAGGTGAACTCTACTTGCGAGATTATGTATCTAAAAATACTCTAAATTTGAAAAGCGTTGATACAAATAAGAAATCGACATATTTTGAATTAGGAGGAAGTCAAATATTGCTGTTCGAAGAAAGCGATGCAAGACGGACAGTTGGGAGCCTTTACAGAGTTGGTGTCGATTACTTTCAACAGTTTATATCAAGATCGAATCGTCGGCTTGATGTGTTATCGGAAAGTTGCATCGCTGCTAATTCTGAGTATCTTGTTTTCAGAAAAAGAATAGATTATGGAGTAACACCTACTTCTTCCTTTTGTGAACGCAATCCTCTAATGATCCATATGCTATATTTCTGTAATTTTTCCATAGGCAATACAGATTATGTACATCATTAGTCTACTGTAATTTCTCCTGCTTTCCTCACATCAGCGGGAACGGCTTCATCAACAGATCCTTCAGCACCAACGTCTTCGGCTGACTACCGTTCATGATTCATGTTTTGATGCTTGGGCTGAGTGTGTTGAATCACAGCGCTTTTATAATATATTACTCAGTAAGTTTCTTTTTCTAGCATAATTTCTCAAGATCGGTGCTGTTGTTTATCAATTTTGTCTCTAATAACGTGAATAATGGATTAGGGCAAGCCCTTGTAAACAGGTGAGATACTGGGTTTTCTATCCATCAATTGATAAGACACAAGTGTTGAAACAATATGAAACAGTTACTGTTATAGATCTTTTCCTCAGTAATACCTTCTCTTTCTTTATTCCTCTTTTATATTATTTCATTTGGTTTCTTAGTGTTACGCCTATGTTCTAGTAAATACTTCTCTGTTTGTTGTTTAAGATCTGTACAAAGATCATCAACTAAGCAGGATAATTCTGTGATACACTTTTCCATGGCTAAAATCTTTTTGATATTAAAATTGTTAGGATTTTAGCCTATTTTCTTTTTTTAATCCATTATTCGTGTTACTAAACTAGCATGGAAAAATGTTCTTATATGAAAATGAGGTTAGTTAACTCCATCCTTATTCCCATTATCAACGATATCGATGAGCAAAATAAAAGAGCAAATTATCTCGATGGGGCTGCGTTGGGCTCGAGCAGCTGGAGGAGTTTTTTCACGTCTCCATTCAGAGGCACGACGGCCAACCCATTAACAACCACTGGATTCAAAGCCGTCACCTGCCCCGAATTCATAGCATAGAACTTAGCACCCTCTAGATCCGCCAATAACCTGGTTCCCTGGCCCATAGAAGCCAGATTTCCTTGTGGTCTCTGGATATTAATACCTCCTCCTATACTCCTCCCATCCTGTCCCCTTATATTATTCTGGTTATTATTAACCATATTGTTATTACCATTCATCTGACCCTGTACTCCATACCCAGGGTTATTCATTCTTATATTATTCTGCCCCATACCCTGTTGTGGCATTCCAGAGGAAAATTGTGATGATTCATTAGAAAATTGCGAGGATCCACCAGGGGGTCTGCCGGAGAATTCATTCGGATTGGCTCCAAAGACGCCGTGCGTACTATTAAAGGCCGGCTGGGCACCGGCAAGATTATTGGTGTTATGGGAAGGAAGCAGAGTCGGCGCCTCCATGGGCGGTTCAACCGTTTTTTCGGGCTGCCCGTCGATTATGAATGTGATAGACTTCTTGATTTCAGCTATCGTGGCCCCAGTGTCGACCATATTGCGAATAGCTGAAATTAGCTCTTGGTCGATTGCTTTTAAGCCAGGTGGCAGGTTGGGATTTTTGCCATTTCTGAATTGCTCAACCAGATACAGGAGCACAACGTCATTTTGAAACCACTCATGCAGGCCTGAAAAAGTAATGCGAGGAAGCGATTTGCCGGCTTCGTCCTCCAATTGCGCGACTTCATCACGGATCTGATTTAGGCGTTCTTGAATTTCTCCGTAAGGTCTTCCAGCCTCCACCATCTGCTCGATCTCTCGTAACCGGCTCATTAAATTTTCTGGCAAGCCTCGGCACCGTTCACTGAGCCTACTACCGTTTCGGATTCCATCTTCGATGGTCTCATAATTAAGGTTACTCGAAACCACGTTACTCGCCTTGGACGGATTTTTATTTTGCTTCCCAAGAATTTCCATCAGCTTTACGCATTTGGCGACGTCTGTTTCCATGTTTTGGAATTTACCTTCCAAGAACTTTATCTTATTGGACAGCTCTTGGTTTTTTTTCGTTATTTCAGCGATCAATGTATTAAAAATCTCGGTAATATTTCCATCACTTCCCCCCTGAATCAACTGCTGAAGTATTTCATTATTTTGCGCGAGTGCTTCCCGTAATTCCGCAATTTCTTGCTGCAGGGCAGCTAACGCCCCCGAATCAGTAGTGGCGGCTTCAGCTTCAGATGATGGATCTATTCCCACAAAGGCAGCGGGGGCCCGGTTAAAAAAAGCGATGCACCCGAGGCAAAAAAAATACCTATAAAACTTCACGTCTCATCCTCCCCCTCGAAGACACCTAAACTTATAAAAAAACAATACTAACTAATTTCACATAGATAGTTTAACACAATATGTGATAAATCACAATAGATTGATATTAATTTGTATAAGTTCATATGATACGAGACTGAGAGCCTCCAGAACCACACCAACATACTCCATAGGAGTTTTTTCGTATGGTTTATAGATGACAGGAGTTAGTAAAGCATTCATGGTAGGTGATTGCAGGCTGTAATATCAGTAAAAGAGCATGGAATACCAGCCGTTCCGATAAAGATTTATAATAATATCAGTTATATGTCACATTATGTATGAGTATCATAGCTGGGATAGTTAACCTGAAGAGCGGATTTGGGTTCGCATGAATAGAGAGCCGAGATAGTATTTGAGAGCGGGGGAAGTCTATCCGGTGGTATTATCTGTTACTTATTCCACAGATCTGCTAATCAATTAAACTTATACACGGACAATTTATTCGCTGAGTTCTTGGAGTGCCTATTCCACAATATCATGCCGAGCCAACCGATTACCCCAACAGAAACTGCCAGGCGGGCTTTAAACAATCGAGATTGGTAAAGTTGTTCTAATTCAGCGCGCTTCATACCTCTCCCAAATCCCATGACACCAGGTTTGTTACATTCGTTCCAGTATCCTTCAGTAAAACTAGCCAACCAACAACTATTATCCAAAAGGAAATGCGTAACATTAATCATCCGGCCAGACCCACCCATCAACGGCAAAAGCAAAGCAGCCTCACTATCAGTCAGAGGTCGAATATCCCCAGGGTCTCCAGGTATTTCTTTAGGTAAATACAAAGAATCCGGCCAGAAGAGCGCACAAGGGCCGGTATCCAATTGAACTGGGCATGGCTCACCCCTGTGAGCAGCTTCCTGCCCAAGTTTAAAGGCCTCCGCTGACCAAACTTGATAATTAATCCGAAAATACAAGCAGGGCACACTCACACTAAACGCCGAACAAGATCCTCCCCCAGTTAAGAAAAGAGACACTGACAATAATTTACAGCCACACATACAAATCCTAGCAAAGACTGTTTTAACAGGGTTCATTACAGTAAAGTTGTTCAAAACATTCATAAAAAAAATATCCTCCTCCAAAATACAAAATCAGTAAAACAAATGAATAGAATTAAGATTTATTCCAAATGAAGTACTGTCAATTTAGAAGAGGATTTATTAGCATAACGATTAGATACATAAGTCCCGAGCAAGCCGAGCCCTACGACGGTTCCGAGTATCCCGGTTCTCCAAAATGAAGCAGAATAACGAGCTTGGATCTCTGAGTGCATCTTGGGAATCCCGATCCCGGGAAAATCCGGAGTCACCACTACAGACCACCAACCAGCTAACAAACTATAAACCCAATCATTATAAGAAGGTACAGACTCCCCGGAGTAATGGAGCCCCGCTCCCCCCAACAAAGGAGATAGTAATTCCTCAGCCCGCTCTCCTCTAGAGTAATTATTCCCATCGTACAATTTCAAGTCGTGCGGCCCAGGAACTCCAGATGGGATAAAGAATCCACCAAAAGGAGGGCCGTTCACGCAATACCAAGGCATAGGACCTGAATCCCCCCGTAAGGCCAATTCCCGCCCCACTTTAAAGGCGTCCCAGTTAGTTACCTCCAACTCGTAACACTGAATACAAGGAATCAGCTGCCCTGCCCGAGCATAGCCCCCTAGTAGGCACCAACAACAGGATAGGAGTTTATGAGAGCCCCCCCCCCCCCCAGCGCCTAAAAACGCCTGGTTTTCCAACGTTCTTGTTAGCAAATTTGTTAAATATTTTCATAAAATAATATCCTCCCCAATTCATTTACAGTAATGATACCGAATTAAAGTTTATAAACCTTTAATCTTCCA
>JAISBC010000066.1 GCA_031266385.1 Holosporales bacterium | reverse complement strand
ACTATATAAGAAGCATCATTTAGTAGAGAATGCCTTTTTAAGGCTTAAACAGGGGAGAGGAATAGCAATGAGATATGCGAAGAACTCGAGTTCTTTCGAGGTGGCTGTTCAGATTAAGTGTTTGATGCTGTGGCTAGCTATCTCTTGACGATAGGGTCTAGTTGATTTACAAAAAATCTTTACCAATTTTTAACACTTTCCTGAAACGATATATACAGCCCGCAACGTTGTAGCAGGCTTTTCTTATGGGGAGGATTATGAGAATACTTCAGAATTTTATCAAAAATACATGCGTATTATTGTGTATAGCTGGTTTCATCAGAAGCGCTGAGGCCAGTTCACTGGTAGATAGAAACTCCTTTCACTATACCAATCTTTTGGCTCTAAGTCGTTCCCCTGATGGATTCGCTATCCATTGTCCGTTTTTGAAAATGGATATCACGAAAATTAGCGACTCAGAATACAGGTTTGGCAACTTCATTACGATGTTTCTATCTAATCATCCAGAAAGAAGCCTATTAGATCTAACGTGCATACTTCTCAATGATGGAGGAGCGGTAGGATTCGAGCGCGATCCATTCACCAAAATACCAGTCTCAGTAAATGCGTTCATCGATAAACTACTCTCGGACGCAGCACTTAGCTCCTGGGTCACCGAGCTCGCAGCCAACCCCATAATTCCAGACAACGAGGAGGAAGAAGAAGAAATTTAACAGCCAGGACACACACCGAGAAAAAATACAGCACCGTGCTAAGCTTGGGGAGGATTACTAAAGAGACACAGGAAAGTGAACTCTAGTATACACGATGCTGGAAGCTCTGCTGAACTTCGATTATGATACTAACACAAATTTAACAATTCGTAAACAACTAATTTCTACTGTCGCATTTTTTCTCAGACCCAAGCCATAGCAATCTTCTCTAGGTATCGATTACTCATACACAAGTTTCATCTATTGATTGGCAAGTCATATATTCTTCAATAGACCCATCGCATAAGTCCTACCTCCTTATGAATATCTTGTATCCTCCTCTTCAAGAGGGTACAGTTATATACTGGTCCAGGTATATTCTCTGTTACATCAATAGATACATCAAGACCTAGATGATCCTTTTGTTGCATAGACACTTAACCTTGAGGATTAATGCTTTAAACTCAATCAGGGTGAATTTATAGGATTTGGCCCTAGAGTGAATTTGCACAAATATCAAAAATTGCTTGTGCTCCGCAGAGAAAGGAACTAGAATCATCTCTAGTTTCTTGTGTTTTCTTATCAGGAATTCAAGGGTTAGAGATTGGCGAGATTAGTTTCATCTAATGGAAGGAGGGGCGGAGGGCCTTCTCAGTCCGTGCCCATGATAAATGAGAACATTAGTTTCGAGGAAGTTCGGTTGGTTAATGCGAACGGAGAATCGGTTGGGATAGTTCCGATTGTCGAGGCCAGGAGGCTAGCCTCGGAAGCCTCCCTCGATTTAGTTTTGATTTCATCCGAATCATTGCCTCCAGTCTGTAAGATCCTCGATTACGGGAAATATCGGTACGAATTACAGAAGAAAAAATTAGAATCAAGAAAAAATCAGAAGATAGTGTGCGTTAAGGAGGTTCAGGTACGCCCCTTCATCGGGGATAATGATCTCCTCGTCAAGTGCCGTGCCATCAAGAAATTTATCGATGAAGACGGGGACAAGGTAAAGATAGTCCTTCGGTTCAGGGGGCGCGAGATTAGCCGGCAGGAGCTCGGTCGGGATGTCATCAGAAAAATCCTCGCCTTCTGTCAGGATTTTGCGAAGGAGGAGTCTGAGCCGAAGCTAGAAGGGTCCGTGATTACCACGATTTTATCGAAGAGATAGTGAGGGAGTTTTATGAGTATATTATTGGCGATTCATGTTTTGGTCACATTGTTCCTGATCTTGGTTGTTTTGATTCAGAAGACGGAGGGTGGAAGTTCTCTGTTCGCCAGTGGTGGCAGCGGAAACATGTTCAGTGCTCGAGGGGCCTCGAATATGTTGACGAAGGTTACCTGGGTTTTGGCCTCCATGTTTCTGGCTAACTGCGTCCTGATGGCCTATATTGCCTCTCACGATATCGAGAATTCTCAGACGCTTCTAGGTAAGAGGATCCAGCCGAAGAGTGATCCTCAGCCACCGGCCCCGAGTGAAAATAAGAGTGAATGATGCGATGACCGAGAAAATCTTGTCCATCGACGAGATAAAAACCATCATTCCACACAGGTACCCTTTTCTGATGATCGATAGGGTCGAGGAGTTGGTGATCGGCGAATCCTGTGTCGCCTACAAAAATGTGACGAATAATGAATGGTATTTTGAGGGGCATTTCCCGGGCAGTCCGATAATGCCTGGGGTCCTCATAATCGAGGCGATGGCCCAGGGGGCCGGAGTTCTGGCCTTTTCCACACTATTCTCAGAAAATGTCTGCAGACCCGGGGAATCTGAGATCGTTTACTTTACTTCTATCGAAAGCGCTAAATTCAAACGACCGGTTGTTCCTGGCGATGTACTGCGCATCAAAATTTCGGTCTCTCAGAGGCGTGGGAATAAGTTCTGGAGATTTAATGCATCGGCCTTCGTCGGAGATGTTTTGGCCGATGAGGCGGATTTCCGCGCAATGATTCCGGAAGGGTGAGGATTATTTATCGTGGTGTATGATGATGTTTTCATTCATCCATCGGCGATCGTTGAGGATGGTGCCTCGATTGGGGCCGAATCTTATATTGGTCCATACTGCTGCGTTGGGAGCGAAGTTATCCTCGGACAGGATGTCAGGCTAGAATCTCACGTCGTCATCACCGGAGATACTACGATTGGAGACCGGACGACCATATTTCCATTCGCTTCGCTCGGGCAAAAACCACAGGATCTAAAATATAACGGTGAGAAATCTCGGCTGGAAATTGGATCCGATACGACGATCAGGGAATATGTCACGGCCAATATCGGGACCGAGGGTGGTGGGATGCTCACCAAAATAGGTAATCACTGCCTGATAATGGCGTATTGCCACATCGCTCATGACTGTATGATAGGGGATTATGTCGTGATAGCGAACGGGGTCAATCTATCGGGGCACGTGACGATCGGGGATCGGGCTGTTATCGGCGGAATGTCGGTCGTCAAACAGTTCATTCGGATAGGGCAGAACTCGATGGTCGGGGGCTTTACCGGGGTCGATCGAGATATTATACCATATGGAATGGTCCGCAGTGATCGAATTACGACGATGAAGGGCCTGAATGTGGTCGGCCTCAAGAGGGCCGGCTTCGAGATCGAAGAAATCAAGACGTTGCTCAATGCCTATGCAGAGATCTTCGAGGGTGATGACGAAAAGGTTCAGTTTACGAAGAATGTCGATGCGGTTCGTACGAAATATCTGGGCAACAAACAGGTCAGCCAGATAGTAAATTTCATCCAAGAAGCCAAGAAGAATCCAATATGTACACCGATCCCAACGGATAATCTTTCCTGATATTCTGAGCTATATCTGCATCCATTAGGCCTCTCTATTGGTGCCTTGGATGATCGTATGAATCGTCCTATCCCATCACTACGACCAATAGAACGACTGTGGCAATACACAAAGGATAAGGTTCTCTAAAAACATAGAGCATATGAGCGCTTTAGATGTGCAGACCATTCAATCTGTCTGTCATATCATTTATCTGCCTCATTATTTATGAGTTTTGGTATTAGTTGACACATATTGCCTATGTTTGGTATCCTCTAGGCCTACGATGAGCCTGCTTGGTGGAATTGGTAGACACAACAGACTTAAAATCTGTCGCCTTCTGGCATGCCGGTTCGAGTCCGGCAGCGGGTACCATCTTCCGGCCGGTTTCGGTTTTTTTTCTTTGGTCATGTCGTTATGAAATTGAAGACGAAAAGTAGCGCAAAAAAGAGGTTTCGTTTTACGGCGACTGGGGCGGTGAAAATGGCTCAGTGCGGTAAGCGGCACAATATGCGTAAGAGAGGGAATAGGATGCTGCGGAACGCTCGCGGTATGACCATCATGCATCCGAGTGACGCGAAGAAAGTCGCGACCTATTATTTTCACGTCTAAAAGTTAGGAGAGGTTGTATTATATGGCACGTGTTAAAAGAGGGCTCGCGGCCCACGCTCGGCATAAGAAGGTTCTCTCCGCAGCCAAAGGATTCCGTGGAAGGTCATCGAAATGTTTCAGGCCGGCCCTAGAGAGGCTCGAGAGATCGTGGCAGTACGCCTATCGTGATCGGAAGGTTAAAAAGAGGGATTTCCGAGGCCTTTGGATTCAGAGGATAAATGCGGCCGTGCGAGAACTTGGACTGAAATATTCGACATTTATCAACGGATTGACGAAAGCTAAAATCGAAATTGATAGGAAGATTCTCGCGAAATTAGCCGTCGAAGATCGAGCTGCCTTTGATTCCATCGTAGCGCAGGCCAAGAAGGGGCTTGAATCCAATGGTGACAAGTAGCCTCCTCTCAATTAAGCGGTCGTGGCGGAAATGGTAGACGCGCAGCGTTGAGGTCGCTGTGGAGAGATCCGTGGAAGTTCGAGTCTTCTCGACCGCACCATGATGTTTTTTTTGTTGCTTCTTCGGAAGACTCTTCCCCTAACCACCGACAGTAATATCAGTTACTGTATCTCTTAACGAGGCATTAGACCCCCTCCCAACACCCCCACAATCAGATCTATTACTAGGAGACACGGAGCACAGAAGCTGTAGTAAAGGTGAGGGTAGGGGGAGGTTTGGGAGGGGGTCTATTCCCTTTTCTAGGTAATGAACGCAGACAGCAAATTGTTAGACTCTCCATACTGGAAGTGATACAGCAGCAATAGTGATAACTCCACTATCTCCGACCAAAACAAATCTGCAATGAAACTTCATCTATTATTTAGCTCATTTGTAGATTAATAAAAATCGTGAGGCAGCCCTGCTCTCAATTCCGTATCAGTTGTTTTCATATCGGTTTTGTAATATCATTCGACTGTTATCGATCTGATGAGGTTTTTTTTCGTGGGCGTTCCGTTGATGCCGAAGGCGACGGCCATATGGTTGCTCGAGAACACGTCGCTGACCTTCGTTCAAATCGCTGAATTTTGCGGTCTGCATATCCTCGAGATTGAATCGTTGGCCAACGGATCCATGGATTCTCGGATGAAGGGGTTCGATCCAATTTCCTCGTCACAGCTAACCAACGATGAAATTCATCGGTGTGAATCGGATTCTGGGGCGAGGTTAATCTTGAAGTCGAGCCAAACTATCGATTCGCCCAAGAAGTTGGCGAAAAAATACACTCCGAGAGCAAAGCGGCAGGATAGACCGGATGCGATTTCGTGGCTCCTGAAATACTACCCCGAGATCGCCGAGCAGGATGTATGCACCCTCCTGGGAACCACAAAAATCATGATAAGGTCTATTAGAAATAAAACTCATAAAGATATAGCGAATTTAAAACCCAGGAGTCCGGTCGCTTTGGGATTATGTACCGAAGCCGAACTAGATTTCGTCATCTCGAAGACGTCGAGACAGTAAATTTGGAGTAGATTATGCCAAAAATTATTTTTAGGACGAGTGGTGGAGAAGTAGAGGTGGATGCTTTAGTTGGAGATACGCTCCTCGAGGTTGCCCAGAAAAACGGGGTCAGTCTATTTGGAGGGTGTAGTGGGGCAGGGGTCTGTGGCACCTGCCATGTCCTTATTCCGCCGGAATTTCTCCAGAAATTGAATGAGCCATCGGATCACGAGGCCGATCTCCTCGAAGTCTTACCGATGAGTAAGGAGAATTCTAGGTTGGCCTGTCAGGTGGTCGTTACCGATGAATTGGATGGCCTGATAGTTAACATCCCATAGTATTTTTTTTGTGGAATACCGTCAATTAACACTTCCGATGCCGCTGGGATTTTCCTGGAAGGTCGCCGATTTTATTGTGAGCGGCTGTAATCGCTATGTATTCGAGTGGCTCGAGAAATGGCCATCCGAGAGGATCAAAGATAATTTTGTTTGCCTGGTAGGGGAGGGGGGTTCCGGAAAATCTCACCTCGCCAATATTTGGGCTAATCGGGTTGATGCTGACGTTATAACCTCAGGCTCCGATATTTTCAGTAAATGGTACGAGATATCATCGTCGGATACTACTCAGAAACATTTCGTCCTGGATGATGCCGATCAGATCGGAGATGATATCCTTTTATATTACATCTATAACACGGTCAAAGAAAAGAGGGGTCATGTTTTGATGACGGCGAAAAGCCCTCCGTCGAGGTGGAGAATTAAGCTCCCGGATATCAGGTCTCGGATTTCAACGATTAGTGTCATCAATATCCAGGGGCCCAATGACGAGGAAATGAAGAAGATATTTGAGAAGATGTTAGAGCGCCGCGGGATTAGAGTTCACGAAGAAGTGATTAATTACATATGTAATCGGATAGATCGCTCGTATGGAGCGATGAACTATTGGGCACAGCAAGTCGATCACTTAGCGGGCTCTAACCGCCGAGAAATCCTTCAGAAGCTACGGACGAAACTTAGGAGTGATCCCGTGCGGTTGGAATAATTTTTTTTCATATCATGTCCGCATAATATATATTATGGAAACTTTCCCCGAAATCTTCATCGTGAAGCTCTATTGTAAAAGCCGTTACAAAAAGAACAGACACAAATTTTCCCACCTGTAAATTACTCCAGACTGATCTGTAGGGCGAAAAGTCTAGACGGGGAAATTATTGATGATGACAGGGAATCTCTCGGACAGCAATACCAAATTCAGCCATGAAATCCGATACCACGACTTTGTACCTAGAGCCCATAACCAAAAGGAGCCCGGACCTCTCACTTCTACAAAAAGTGGATGTTGTCCCTGAGTTGGGTCAGAAGGAGTTGGATGGACTCCAAGCTTTTGGACGAGTCCATTCCATGGGTCTAGGATCACCGAGACCCATTGCCCACTTACGGGATCTTTTCCAATCAGTCCATTTGGGAATAAAAGTTCAAACAGTTCGGCCAAAGGAGGATCGTTTGTTTCTCGATTGTGTTGATCTGGATCCCATACTATGTCAGGAGAGGGCGTGGGTTCTGGTGGAGTGTAGGGCCTCTCAGCTTTACCTGCGCTGGGGGCCCTGTGGCTCCCTTATTGGTCCATCTGGCATAATTGTTACCGGGGCCGTGGGCCGGAATAAGCTCTACCATGGAATCCACACTGTTTCCTGCCTCATTGTAACTTATTGTTTGAATTAATTTATGTTCCTCTTGATTCTCATTTACTAAGAATGGAGAGTTAGATGTGAAATATGGCGGTAATATCGGCATGTCTTCATATGATAGTACCCCTATGCTACTCAGCGGAGCTGATTCCTCTGCCAGTTTTAGTGAGTTAGTGGGTATCAGATTACTAAGTATTAAGATGCTTGTTGTTTGGGACATGCTTGTCAATTGAGAAGCTGATATGTGAGTCCAGAATAAACCATTCAGGGCGTTCGTTACCCATCCGTGGCCTTCGAAAAACCTCGCGTAGGTTGTGGCTGGTAGATTGAATTGGGTTTGATCTGGGCTGATCTTTTGTAAAGCTTTTATACCGGATTCTGATATTTGTACTTTGTAGAGGTTTTGGTTTGTGATTGACATATAATACAAACCCGACTCGGTGGCTAGGGATGCATTCAGATTTGTTACTAACCAGACGATTCCAATAAGGTTCGCTTTTTGGAGTATCTTCATTGTGATATACCGAGACCAGCATTAATCGATCGGTAGTATATCCTATCTATTTCATTTACTCAACTACTGAATACAAATACTAAGAACTCATTGCACTAAAGAAATCTTCGTTCGTTTTAGTATGTTTTAATTTTTCCATTAGAAATTCCATTGCTTCGATCGTCCCCATCGGATTCAATATCCTTCTTAGTATCCACATCTTTGATAAGGTCGCCTTATCTGGGACGAGGATTTCTTCCTTCCGCGTACCAGAGCGATTAATATCAATCGCCGGGAATACTCTTTTGTCAGATAGTTTGCGATCCAGAATAACCTCTGAATTACCCGTCCCCTTGAATTCCTCGAATATTACCTCATCCATCCTCGAGCCGGTCTCGACGAGGGCCGTCGCGATGATCGTCAGTGACCCTCCTTCCTCGATGTTCCTCGCGGCCCCGAAGAATCGCTTCGGTCTTTGGAGGGCGTTCGAATCAACTCCTCCCGTCAAAACTTTACCAGACGAGGGGACGATGGCGTTATAGGCCCTCGCGAGACGAGTTATCGAATCCAGCAAGATAACTACATCGCGTTTATGCTCGACAAGCCTTTTGGCCTTTTCGATGACCATTTCGGTGACCTGAACGTGACGTACCGCCGGTTCATCGAATGTCGAGCTGACTACTTCTCCATTTACCGAGCGCTGCATATCCGTGACTTCTTCTGGTCTTTCATCGATCAACAGGACTATCAGATAAACATCCTTATACTTCGCCGTGATCGACTGCGCGATCGTCTGGAGCATCACTGTCTTGCCGGTCCTTGGAGGGGCCACGATCAGAGCCCTCTGTCCCTTTCCGATTGGGGCCACCAGATCGATCACTCTCTGCGTCAAGCCATCCGTGATTTTGGTAGACACCTCAGGTTCGAGGCAGAGCATCTGATCCGGATAGAGCGGAGTTAAATTGTCAAAATTAGTTCTTCGCCTGATGTTCTCAGTATCGTCGAAATTGACCTTCGTAATCTTCAATACCGAAAAATAACGCTCCGATTCTTTGGGAGCTTTTATTTGGCATTCGATCGTATCGCCGGTCTTGAGGCCAAGTTTCTTGATGAATGCCGGGGCGACGTAAACATCATCCGGGCCGGGAAGATAGTTGGATTCAGGGGCCCTGAGAAAACCGAAACCATCCTGCAATACCTCGAGGACTCCGATGCTCGAAATTGGAATGTCGGCCTCAGAAACCTTTTTTAGAATGGAAAATACTAGATCCTGTTTCCTTAGGATATGTGGATTCTCGACGTTGTGCTCTACGGCGCACTCCAACAGAGACCCCAGAGACTTACTCTTCAATTCTTGGAGATTCATAACACCTTTTTTCTCAAAATGACCCTATTAGGAACGACGACTAATACGACGAAGTTCTCTTCAGCCGCCACGAAGAAATGAGTTGACTCTAAACCGCGATTCACGGTAGAAGTAATGTACAGGATTGAGAGTGGAAAAGAAATCATTTTTTTGGTGTATCGTGAAAAAAAATATCCATCCAGACTATCATGAGATCACAGTCGTCCTAACCAACGGCGAAAAAATTCATACGCGTTCGGTCTATGGAAAGGCCGGAGATTCGATCAATCTGGATATCGATCCGTTGACTCACCCGGCGTGGACTGGAGGAGGCCTAAGACTGGTCGATACAGCGGGACAGCTCAGTAAATTCAGCAAACGGTACGGTCAGGAGTTTGAGGGCTAGTCGCTCGGCGAGCCATCACAGCCCGTCAGTTCCGCCTTATTGCGTTTATCCACGACATAGATGTGAGTAGCGAATGAGGTGATGAATGCCCTGTTATGACTGACCGTGAGGACGGTTCCGTCGTAGGATGCGAGGGACTCGGATAGAGCTTCTGTGCTCGACATATCCAGGTGATTCGTCGGCTCGTCGAGTATGAGGAAATTACTCTTACGTGCCAGGAGGGCCGCCATGGCGACCTTACTCTTCTCACCCCCAGACATAACGTCAACCAATTTTTTGGAGCCGTCCCCAGTAATCAGTAGGCATCCCAGAATAGTCATAGCCTGCTGCCTTGTAATCCCTGGGGCGAGCCTCATCACATTATCGAGGGCATTCATTTTGGGATCTAGGATATTCAGCTGTTCCTGTTCATAATATCCCATATCGACGTTGGTCCCTATCGTGAATTCCCCACTGATAAAGGGAATTTCCCCGACGATGCTTTTGAGCAGTGTAGACTTCCCGATTCCATTCGTTCCGATCACGGCGATCTTGTTACCCCTGATTATCCTCAGATCCAGGTGTCGCAGGAGGGCATCGCTTTCCTGGTATCCGATGGAGCAGTCGCTGAGTTCGGCGACGATCTTCCCACTCTTCGTCTTGACGGACATATTGAATTTGATCTTCTTGCTATCGTCATCGACCACCAATCTATTTTCCAATTGCTTCAGCTTCTCGATCATTTTGATTTTGCTTTGGGCCTGTTTTGCCTTGCTGGACTTCGCCCTGAACCTATCGACGAAGGTCTGCAACTGGTTCTGCTTCTTTTTCAGGGATTCCTTTTCTCTGAGGATGGATTTGGTGGCCTCCTCCTTCTGTTCAAGGAAAGATTCGAAATCTCCTTGGTAAACATTTAAATTTGCATTCGATAAGTGTATCACCATATCGGCAAGATTATTGATGAAGTCCCTATCGTGTGATACGAACAGGAGGACCCCTCTGAATGACTTCAGATACTGTTCGAGCCAAGTAATGCTCGGTAAATCGAGATGATTCGTTGGCTCATCCAGGACTATAAAATTCGGATTATTGGTCAACATCTTTGCGAGTTCAAGCCGCATCCTCCACCCGCCCGATAGATTCCTCGGATCGTCATTGAATTGTGAATTTTCGAATCCTAGCCCAACGAGAATTCCTTTGGTATCGGATTCCAGGGAATATAACCCCTTGTCGCTGCATTCCTGTTCTACCCTTTCGTAGGTATCATAGTCATCGGCTATATTGAGGAGGGCATCGTTTAATCTATTCTGTAGGTCGCAGAGCTGGACATTACCAGATATACACTCCTCGAGGATCGTAGATTTTGGATATTCACATGGGCTTTGAGGTAGGTATCCTACCGTACAGTCTTTTGGTACGATGATATCCCCGTCGTCATATTCCTCGAATCCACACAGAATGTTCAGGAATGTGGTCTTCCCGGCTCCATTTGCCCCGATGATCGCTATCTTCTTGTCCTTCGGAAATTGGAAGGAGAAATTATCGATGATCAATCTGCTACCAAATTTCTTGGAAAGATTCCGAGTAATGATCATGTGCCAGACGCCGTTGGAGCTCTTGATTTCTGGTGTGTATGGGGTATTGTACCATGAAGCCCACTATGAAAGCGATATCAACAATCATCATAATAAATATACATCGCAGTCTTTGGAAGTAAGCCCCCCCCCCCCCCTCCGGGGGGGGGGGCGGACCCCGAACCCTCCAACCCTATGAGCGTCACAGGAACCCCCGTGCCCGGCGGAAAGCAGGGTGCTGGAATTTTGGGGGGG
>JAISBC010000033.1 GCA_031266385.1 Holosporales bacterium | reverse complement strand
CGCAGATAGCACCCTGCAACAAGTATTGTTTTTGGCAAACAGCATGTTTTTCGTAAGAAATATCGCTAACGCTCTAAGATCACTATTCTACGTGGCGATGCTTCTACACATATATTCTAGTGGTTGTTCATCTGCGGTCAGGGAAAATTCCCTCACCGTAGAGTTCAAGGTGAACAAAGATGCGACGCCGAAAGGAAACGGGAAGCCTCGTTCTCTGCTGGATATCTTAAAAAGCGGAGTGCTAATAGTCTGCATCAAGGGCCCAATTCTATCCCGGAATCAAAATGAAATTTCTTTAGATGCGGATGATATGTTTCAAAAAGCCGATATTGCATTCGCAGAATCGATGGCCAAGGCCATGGGAGTTCGGAGGCTAGTCTTTCTGGCCCATTACAGCTCATACGATTCCGTAGTCGATGCGATAGAAAATGGAGAGGGCGATATCGGGATCTCCAACTTATCTTACACGATGGAGAGGAGCCGTAAGGTTCAATTCAGTATCCCGTATATCCATGAAATGGGGCAGACTTTACTCGTCGATAGAAGGCTGTTGGACGACGCAGAAGACTCTAATCTATCGTCAATTCTGAACGATAAAAGTATAACCATCGGAGTCGAGACCAATACCAATTACCAGGGGCTGGTCAGCAAATTATTCCCAGCCGCAAATCTGAGGACGGAAGATGACTGGGATCGGGAAGTCGTCGAGGATTGCTCCTCAGGGAAAATTTCGGCAACAATTCTGGATGAATTTAGAATTAAATTGCTGATCTATAAAAATCCATCCCTGCTCTTCAAATTCGTTCCGATAATCCTAACAAATGAGCCAGATCGAATATCGGCCATAGTCAATCTAGACAATATATCCCTACTGGAGTGGCTGAATACATTCATCATGAACGGATATACCAAGCCAACCGCAGATAGCATCCTCAAAAAGTATGGAGATCACGTTTTATGAATTTCTTTAAAACACGCAAATTAAGATCCGATATTTTATTCGCCTTTTCTGCGCTTATATGCATAACCGTCTCCTGCGAAATTATTTATTCATCCACTGCTCATAAAGAATTGATTCTCGATTTTGAGAGAGAATACTACTCGAAGATGGCGACGAGGACTGCCGTTGGATACCTGGATTCACACTTCAACCAAATGGAAGTCATCCTAGAAATCTTGGCGAATGATTTTGATCAGGGTATACAAGATAAATTCCATGGATTCAGTAAATTATTTTTAGAAACTCTAAAAAATACTCCACATATATTGAGTTTTTATATGACCCTAAAGAATGGAGAAGTTCTCCAGGCACGAAGGACTGATCAGAGTGTGGGCCCACAAGGAAAAAATAAAAATGGGTCGCTACCTCACGCCGAATATGCAATCAGAAAAATTAATGTAGACCAACAGTCCGGAAATCTCACTGAAACATGGAATTACCTCAATGAGGGATTCGGAGAAGTTTATACAGAAGTAATCCCCAGCACCTCAAATATCTTCACGAAAAGAGAATGGTATATCAAGACCGAAACCAGTAAAACAAAAATCTGGAGTGATGCGTATATTTTCAAAACGACGAATAGCGTTGGTATTACTCTGTCAACTCCGCTCGGATACGATGATAGCGCAAATATAGTTGGGGTTCTATGCGTTGATTTCATCCTCGATAGTTTCAAGGATATTTTGCAATCGATTCAGATAAGTAAAAATTCAAGGACATATCTCGTTAATTCTAAAAACGAAATCCTGGTATCATCGAATGAAAACGAACAATTCATCTCGAATAACGCAACTTCCCATGAACTTTCCCTGACAAAAATAACAGATTCCTCCGATCCCATAATAGACGGGGCAGCGAAAGCTATTTTTGGATCCGATAAGGGATACGTCAATTTCAGCGTTAATGGCGTGGAATACGTCGTTTCTGCCGGGAAACTCAGCAAATTACCATTTTCAATTCTTACGATTACTCCTCAAAGCGAGTTTACAGTTTTCTTCGAGAATATAACAAGAGAAATGATGTTTTTATTCTTGATGATTTTCTTGTTTTCTACGATCGTTATTCTCGTTTTATCTCGCAGGATCTCAAAACCAATCACCATGCTGTGTAATTCGGCTAAGGCAATTGGAGAAATGGATTTGGAGAATTATCCGGAGCCTCCAAAATCAAACATCCTCGAAATCAAACATTTATCGAATGCAATGAATTCCATGAAACTGAACGTTACGACGTTTACCAAATACGCCCCAAGAGACCTCGTTAATAAGCTCGTTGCTCAAGGAATCTCGCCAGAATTGGGTGGTAAAACTTCGAATATCACAATTCTATTTTCTGATATAGAAAAGTTCTCGACGATCGCTGAGAATCTACCCGCAGAATATCTAATCCTTCATCTGTCCGAATACTTCGATGAACTCACAAAAGAAATTATGAAATGTAATGGTGTTATCGATAAATATATCGGAGATTCCATTATGGCCATCTGGGGGGCTCCAAATGCTGATGACAATCAGATAACGAATGCTTGTATAGCCGGGCTGAGATGCCAAACTATCCTAAATATCTTGCAGGAGAAGTGGAGGGCCGTGGGCAAACCACCACTTCCAACTAGAATTGGTCTGCACGCAGGGCCAGCCGTCGTCGGAAATATTGGATCTCATGATAGGATGAATTTCACGGCGATCGGAGATGTCGTGAATATAGCGTCTCGGTTGGAAGGAGCTAATAAGTATTACGGGACTAAAATTCTGGCCTCAGAGGATATAGAGACTGCCTCCAGGGGGAGGATCCTATTTCGAGTAGTAGATAAAATTGCCGTAAAGGGGAGGAATACGGGAATCACCGTCTTCGAGCCATTATGCTCGCTGGGAGATGTTGGTGGAGAAAAATACTACTCATTAATCGATCTGTGCGCTAAATCGCGGGATGCTTTCGGACTATATCAGGATAAACGCTTTGCCGAGGCAATTGAGCTTTACGAGGCCATTTTAAAGATTTTCCCTTGGGTACAAGGATCTGTTGAGCCAATCCTAAAAAATTGCAAACGATATATCGATAACGTACCAGACGACTGGGATGGCATCAATCATTTGGAGGGAAAGTGAAGAAAATGGCAGGATGTCACCCCATTCTCAGAACCTGCCTAAAATTCTCGAGCAGCGGGTACATGACCATTCTCTCCGTTTTGCTCGCCATAGGAGTAATCACCGCATTCCCAAGTTTCGGAGAAATTTCGAAACCTTTTGGAGAAATGTTCCTGACCTTCATCTCTATGTCAATTATTCCGATAATTTTCTCATCGGTTACAACATGTGTCATCGGATTATCTTCCGGGAACAATGATGCCGTAAAAATTAGGCGCTTAATCTCAATAATTCTCATCGCCCTTTTAATTTCTTCGATAATCGGAATTTTTATCTGTATATTAATGGATCCAAGTAAAGACGTCAGGAATTCTAAATTAATTTCGGATTTAGTGATGAAGGACATGCTGAATTCAATCTCTAGAATTTCATTAACCGAACCCCTTAAATCTCTCCATAAATTTCAATTTACGGACTTCTTGATAACATTATTTCCACGGAATCCGTTCCGCGCCTTTGCCGAGGGAAATATCATTCAAATTTTGTCCATCTCAGTACTCATCGGAATCGCGATATCGAAACTAAATAGCAAGATGATCAAATATTCGACGATAACGTTGGATATTATAATGAGCTCGTTTAAATCCATTTTAGAATTCCAAATAAAAATCCTCCCGCTGGGACTATTTTTCGTCTTGGTAAGTAATTTTTCCAGCATCGACTTAAACGCCGTTCTGGCGATGAAGAGCTTCTGTTTGAGCGTTGGCATGGGTTTTCTATGCCTCCTGATTACGGCATTTTTTATATTCTTTTTATATAGCCCGATTAGAGCGAAACGATCCATTGTTGCGCTTCAAAGGCCGATAACTATCGCCTTTTCAACATGCAGCAATCAAGCGACCCTGCCGTTCCTATCGGCTGCCCTCACCGAACAATTCAAACTGCCGAAAAATGCGGTTGATATATCGATCCCTCTCGGAATCTCGATATGCCGCGTCAGTGCCGTTACCTACTACTCATTCGTCGCGATATTCGTAATGTCACTCTATAACGAACCTTTCAGCGCCTTTAACCTAATTTTCGTCACCATCGGCGCGATCGTTACGAGCTTCGCAGCATCCGGGGCGACCGGAATCGTAGCCATCACCATGATTTCTATCATCCTGAATCCATTGGATCTACCGATTGGAACAGCCTTTTTGCTCCTCGTAATTGTCGAACCGATTCTCGATCCGCTCCGCACTGTGACGTCTCTCGTCCTGAATGCCGCTATATCCTGCATGGTCATCAATAAAAAACGCTGGAGGACGACGTGAAAATCAAACAATTCAAACTCATAAGCTTCTCATCTGAATATTGGAAATCTCATGATTTGTCATTATTTTTGGATAACTCAGATACGAAAGATAAGATATCCAGGACCATGAAAATTATGGAATTTTTGAGAGGCAAAATTGTCAGCGGTGAAGCGAAGACAGACTCAGCTCCCGGCTTATATATCCTCAAATTCTGCACCAGCTCTAAGTGCGTCATATCCCTGATCGCTGAGGTAGATTATGATGAGAAGGGAATTTTTATCCCGAATGAAGAAATTCATCCCAGCAAATTAATCGCATACAAGAGATTATTTGATTCTTGTAGGATGCAAATAAATCCGATTCTAACGTTTTATGACGGAGAAAGGCCAATAAGAGAAATCGTTGAACCTTTCATGCAAAAACGCCCAAAAATTGAGGCAGATGTAAACGGAGCGAAGTACTCGCTATGGGAGGTCAAAGAGCCACAAGAATTACAAATTTTAAAAAATTCTCTCTTACCCATCGATAGATTATACATCGCCGATGGACATCACAGATTCTCCGTCTTTAGTGAATCATCCACAAAAAATACTGGAATTATGGTGGCGATTACTGATTCCGAATCGATAATTCTAGCCAGTTGTCACAGAATTATTATGCAAAACATTGCGCCGAATTGGAAGGAAACCATAGAACGGTATTGCATTTTAGAAAAATTAGATATAGATCCAGATTGCGTCAATGCGACGATAATAAAATTACGTAACGGTGAGGTATATAGAGCAATCTTTAAATATAATATCCAGGAGAATGCCTCGTTTCATGAGGCAATAGAGAACGATATCATCCATTCATCATTCGGAATAGCTGATATGGCCAACAAAGTTTTCCCATTGCCTGGAGTGTTAACTATAAACGATTCGAGTAGTATCTTTGAGCTATACCACGATAGTTCAGCAATTATTTTTGTCCCAAACATAGAAATTTATGAATTTCTCAATACAGTGAAAGACGGAAAAAAACTTCCACCAACTTCTACTTGGTTTGAACCAAAAATAATAGATGGATTTGCCATGGCAAAACTATAACAAATTACTCTCTTGTTATTAAATCTTAAAAAAGTATTAATTCCTAATTATTAGCTATATAATTGTTCTTTATAAATAAATGATGATCTTTTTGTATATATACTGTATACTATATTGAGTTTGGGAGGATTTTTAGAAACACACTGGGGGAGTGTCCAATGAAAAGAATTTTGTGCAAATTAGTCTGCCAAGTCTCGATTGCAGTATCCTGCTCATACGGAACCGCGGTCACAGCCGGACTTGAAGTACGGAAGCTAATGCCGGTCACCTTGAATCCTGAAGAAACACTAGTTCGAGATATGCTAACCAAGCATCTAAAAACGTTTATAACCGGCTCTCATCTGGATTATTTTCGGAGCCTCCTTTCATCAGTTCCTTCGACAACCGACACCCTCCAACGGAGGCAACTTTTTTTGGATATCTTCTTGGGTAGTTCGTGGACCACTTCATACACGCTCAACGGCTTGCGAGCTCGTGTTTTCGCCCTTGGGAATACATGTTCATGTGTGCAGCATTGGCCTGACGAATTCGCTTCCATTGCAAAGCAGACTATATCCTTCATCCGCAGAATGCACGTGATTCCAATCGTTAATCGGCTGAAAGAGATGACTCCACTAATCAGACACAGAGCCAATCTCGAGTTATTGTGGATTGCCGATATTCCGGATGAGACAAATTTTGATGGCATCAGAGAAGAGATTCTGAGCACGTTACAATCCACGCTGGATATCGAGCATGATATTTCGATTAAAAGTAAAGAAAGCGCACAATCGATATGTACTTATCTGACCTCGATTCTGGATACATCGCAGGATAAAGATGCCATCAAGAGAAAATTTTATGAATCGCTCGATAAGTGCCTGTTTGTTCTCCTTGGATCGATGGATGATATCCTGAGTACTGTCAGGAGCGTAAGGCCAATATTTTTTGAACAATTTCCGAGTATGTCCTCTCTTGAGCTCAATGACTACGATGATGGTAGCATCGAGACCGTCATGCAGGACATTACCAATATGATGCGGGATTATAATGAAATTACTCCGGAAATAAGGCCGGCTATGACTTCAATATTCCAGGAATTGCTGAACACTAACGAAGATGACGTTCCTGAAGACATTAAACCGCTTCTTGATAGTACACTTAAGTCTTTCAGGACGCTGGCAGTCAACGCCGTCAGAGATAAAACTCAAGGCCAAGATAACGTCTTTTATGCAGACGATGTAGGGGATATTGAGGCCATCAAATCCGCCGCCAAAACCGCTATCCTCAGATTCGACACTCAATCTCAGGGAGATTCTGATGAAGACTCAGACCTGATGGAAGATCTTTCTAATTTGTGTATGGCTCCCCTGCTTCAACAGGTCATGGATTTTCATCGCGCATATATTATGGCCTCAAGATTCGGCGTCCTTCCGTTTTTTTATCGCGAAGTCTGGCCCCTGAAAAGGCATTGTAATGGCTCACTCGGAGTCTTATTCTCAGACTTTACTGACAAATTATTCGCCTTCAAGGAAGCAAAAAAATTCCTGGAAGATGACGGAACTTTACACAGTCAGTTTAATTCAAAACTCAGCCCTGGTAATACGACACGCGTCGCACATCATATGATGCAACAATCGCTGCTAAGTTCCATCGGCAACAATCCGAATATTTTTCCAGAAAGCATTGCGAAAGATATTATTTACTGGAGAGCAGTAGAAACATTTTTTACCCTCCAAAATAGCTATTGGCAGCCTTGGCTCAGATGTCATCACAAATCCATCGAAGATGTAATGAATACATCTGGAACGGCACAACTGATCAATCTGATAGCCAGAGTACCACGAAATCAAATAATAAACCTCATTTACGGCGCCCTGATACCTGGCCCTGCAACAACCTTAGCGGACGGACTGATAGGCCCTATACCCAATGAATTGGATGCATACCTGAGTACGCACCGGTTTGCAGCTTCAGACTTCCGGACGAATGGATACCGTATCAGCAACTTAGGTCACCGCGGGCAGCGAGTAATTGCAACTGACGACTCCAGGGAATTCATGGTTTCTCAAAATGGAAGAATTTATCTTCAAGATCTAAAGTTTGCCATAAGTAAATTTGACACACTTGAAGCAGATGGCGTCGGCTGGGGAAGGTTCTCCGATGCTGATCTCTTGCAACCTCATTGGGACATAAGGGTCAATTTACTGGAACTTCTTCACCGTTATTTGGTGGGAACTGTTTACCAGAGAGCCCTTGCTATGCCTATGGAACACTAGCCACCTCCTCGTTCCTTCTCCCACGGGAGAGGGGACTCTTTTCCAGGGAGTTGGATCATTTCCATTCATTCTCAATCTGTTGTATAATTCTTCCTCTGATTAATATTTGAAATGTCTACTTGCTGGATAATTGTCGATTAGATGTATTTATAAATTTATCATATATTTGTTATTGTATTCTAGCTTTTTCACTGGTTATTGCGCAAAAAAATCAGCGCTCGTTATCGATTTTGCTAGCGGCAAGACTATCCTCGATAAAGATTCTGCATCCGTACGATACCCGGCTTCATTAACAAAAATGATGACAATATACTTGGTATTCGAGGCAATTCGTCAAGGCAAAATATCCCTCAGTACGAAATTTAAGGTTTCAAAATTGGCGACAATTCAAGCACCTAGTAAATTAAATCTTCATGTCGGTGAGAAAATCGCGGTCCTCGATTTGATTCGGGCACTGATCGTAAAATCTGCGAATGATGCGGCGGTCGTCGTGGCCGAGGGATTGTGTGGCAATGTCGAAGCCTTCTGCCGACGAATGACGGCTAAGGCCAGACAGCTCGGCATGCTCAAGACATATTTCGTAAATCCATCTGGATTACCGAATCCGAGGCAAGTAACATGTGCAAAAGATATAGCCACCCTCGGGATTTCCCTCTTCAGGAATTTTCCCCAGTATTGGCATCTTTTTTCAATAAAATCCTTCCCTTATCGAGGACGTACTTACCATACACACTGCAAAATTATAAACTGGTGTAAGGGGACGGATGGCGGAAAGACCGGGTTTACGGCCTCCTCTGGATTTAATCTGTTCGTTACGGCCAAAAGATATAACCCAAAGGGAGATTCTAAGAGGGTATTCGTCGTCGTGATGGGTGGAGATTCCAGCAAGTCTCGCGATCTTTACGCGGCATTTCTAATAAACCGATTCCTAGACGGATTCACAATTTGCAGCCCTGTCAAAAAGCTCCCGGCTCCAAAACCGGCCGATAAAAACAAAAACAAAACTAAGGATAAGAAGAGAATAAGCTTGATGAAACAAATAGATCAAGAGAAAAAGACGAAGATACCTCCTCCTCCGGATGAGACCATAATTAATGAAGTAGAGTCATTCTCCGTATCTGAGCTATTAAAAGCAGAAAAGGTACTCATGGACGATATAGATGTAATATACGAAGATGATGAAGAAGTAGTAACGATTGAAGAAGAAATTAATGTTAAAGAATTACTTTCCAAGGACAACAAAGAGAGAAATAAGCCGTAAAAGACAGAATTTGATCTGACTGTCATATCAAGTCGTAACCGACATCTGCAACTTCCTCATACATGATAGAGCTCCTTATATGTGGTATATTCTTGTTTCTATACTGAAATCAACAATTACATACTACATTTGCTAGCAAATAGGAATTTCCTAACAGGGCCTAGTTAAAATAAAAAATATAGTAATTCCCAATTCCTACATACTTGATAAATAACTTTATTTGGTGCATAATGCGTATCGTTGTAGATTTTTTATATTTTTAACGAGGCTGAAGGCAAATGATGCGTAAAGTACTACATGGAATGTTAGGACTGGCTCTTATGATTGATGTGAGCAACATAGTGCAGGCCTGCAGTATAACACTTGATTGCGGCAAGTCTTATACTGGCGAACACTCAGTTCGGGAAGTAAATTTTAACCATGGCAATCAAAGCTTTGTCTACCCACATCACCCGGAAGAGAACTTGTATGAAAGATTGGCACAACTGGATAGATGGGTGCACGAGGGGAAACTATCGACCACCACGGACAAGCATAAACAAATTTTATTGGATCACATTTACTTGTTTGAGTTAGGCGAACCATTTGTTAAAGGCGATTTGGTGGGAATATTGTGTGGAATATTACCCAGTTTTCCGAATACTAAATCACCTGACGAGCAGCGTATTTGGACATCGGCAGCAAAACCAGTTGCTCTCGATATAATTAAACAATACAAAGATCAGTTCAATGGAGATATTGTTGTGACATTTTTCCAGAATGAAGCAGGAACGCCCGTAAAAATGCAGAATGGTCCTAGGTATTATTTTGGTTCCCATATCAATGACGCCGTAAACTTGGTGTTGGGTGCCCTAAGCTCAAGGCTTTCGTCTATTTAACATGTAGGAATCAGGGCATAATTGAAAAAAGAACAAGTTAACTATAGATCATACAAGACATAGATCTGTTAGTAATTTTCTTCTTAATATTATGAGGAGGCTGGTTGCTTATCAGTTCTTACCTAAGAAACCTTCTGTTGGGTTTGCAGAACTTAATAATCTCGCAGAAAAAAATGTTCTTATATGAAACTGAGGTTATCTCCGCCATAGATTACGAAATAGTCTCGTTTCCCATTGTTACAAAACATTATAACATGACATGTACCAGAAATTGTAGATTTCATCTAAATGTGGCTGAAGACTCTCCAGATTACAACGTACATCATGGATAAATTCACTCAAATTAAAGATAGACCTAAGGGAAGGAATGAAATATAATGGATGGAGGAAGAGACCAACACAAAAGGGCATAATCAAGTAGGGAGAAAAAACTAATGAAAGGCAAGTACACAATTCCACAGTTCCAAGCAATGGCCACCAGCAGACTAAAGTTCAGGACAGCTAAATGCCATATTCTAGCAATGATAATCGCAGTAATTCACATAGATTCAGCCAAATCATCGGATGCAGGAAGTGAAGCCTCAAGTATATACACAGCCAGGTTACCCCAATGGCGTCTACCAGATTTAGGCTCAGCAGAATACGCAGATCAAATTGATCCGCCTGACCCTATAGAGCTAAACGAACCAGATCAAACACATCCAAGCTCCCTACATAGGAGCCGCAGATCATCCGCAGCCCCCAGTAGAGAACCATCCGCAAACCACAGCCGGCAAACCTCAGCAATTGTCAGCGTCCATCCTGACTATGACTATTACAGCGAAACTGGGGACGAACCATCCCAGCTCACCGACAAGCAGCTACAACTCCAACGGTTTAAACGAAAGCACGCCGAGATAGAAGGCAGGCAACGGCAAGCAGCCACCCCGGATACAACCCGAGTATCCAGGTCAGCCAGAGACAAACATGACAAATTTAAAGCACGGGAGGCTCAACTCCGCCGGACCCAGCATCCCCGCACAATAAAAACAGAACCAGGCCGGTCCGGTACAATCGAAAGCCCTGCCCAGCCCCTCAGGACCGTAAAGCCCCCCGCATCGGCAGCACAATTGGAGCAACAAATAGCAGATGCAGAGGCTCTAAGAATTGAGATGGCCCACCGACAAGCTCTGGAGAAAGCAGAGGCAGACAGACTAGGTATCCTTCCCCCAGATCGCCGAATCAGACACGAAAAATTTAAAGCCCGCAACGCTCATGAGACCGCCAAGGTACTGGGTAAGGCAGCCCCAGCAGAGCCAGAAGCTAGAGTGCTAAGAGCAGCCCCTCCCCCCGCGGCCACCACCGACAAAAGAGACAAACACGAAAAATTTAAAGCCCGCACCGCTGCAGAGAACGCCAAGGTACTGGGTAAGGCAGCCCCAGCAGAGACAGAAGCTAGAGTGCTAAGAGCAGACCCTCCCCCCGCGGCCACCACCGACAAAAGAGGCAAACACGAAAAATTTAAAGCCCGAACCGCTACAGAGAACGCCAAGGTACTGGGTAAGGCAGCCCCAGCAGAGCCAGCAGTTAGAGTGCTCCGAGCAGACCCGCCCCCCGCGGCCACCACCGACAAAAGAGACAAACACGAAAAATTTAAAGCCCGCAACGCTCAGGAGAACGCCAAGGTGATGGGTAAGGAAGCCCCAGCAGAGAAAAAGACGGAACCCAGAAGGAAGCGAAGGCATCCCGACACACATCGTGCAAAAGAGGAACATCAGCGCCGCGTGGAGACCACAATTGATGAGGCTCAAGCAGAGCAGCCGCCAATCGTCGAGTCCCCCCCCCCCCCTGTCCAACCGCAGATCGAGCACGACCAGGAAATTAGACCAGCATCCAGACTAGGATCCGCCGCCCCACTCACAGAAGAAGAGGAAGAAGATGTAGAACCCTTAGCATCAGAATCGTCATCAACAGCCCTTCTCAGTTCTATAGTGTTATCAGAGACCGAGTCTCAAACGGCAGACGAGGCAGGTGCCCAAGATTCAGATGAAGAGTCCCAGGCCGAAATAGATGCATTAGACACCATCGAAGCGAACCAAGAAACAGCTGAAGAGGAAAGGTCGGAAATTCTAAGTGTGGCGGCCCTGGAACGAGCCAGAGAGATAGCGAATGGAGACAGAGAAGAAGAAGACGTCGCTGAAGGAGCAGAGGCCGGAGATGAAGCAGGCGACAACAATGACGCAGGAGGAGGAGCCTCAGCACACGGAGAAGGGGGGGTGGGTGATGCGCCCCCAGCCGCCGATGCCCCGCCGGTACAAGAAGAGGAAGACGAAGCAGCATAGAGAGGAACGAGGCGAGTGGGGGATATAATCCCCCCTCAATCGCTCAAACTTTGGTTGTCTTTGAACAGGGGAAGGGGATCATTTTTTTTGGTCCGGATCATCGATATCTGAGATAGTGATCCATCTGTTTATTAGACGAAAGAGGTGAGTTGTAAGCTCACGAAAACTTCGTCCATAACTTTCGAAGGCATGATATAGCTACCTCATCTTTGAGGATGAAAATGAGGGAGACACCGTATGCACCCATCCCCAACAGGGATATAACGAGGATAGCAACTGCCTGGAGCAACACATCATTCGCCGATTTTATTAGTAATATTTTCATGAGCTCCAGGAAAAAAAACATAATAATCGATGCGATTAAAATTTTCTTAAATCCAGAAATAATGAGAGTTGATCTGCATGATCTGTAATACATGATATAAAAATTAACGAATCCGGATATCGATGTAGAAATCGCAATACCAAGCCCTTGGAATGGGATCATTAGAATGAGGCTCAGAATCACGTTGACCGCGATCGATATGAGGGCCGCGATTATTGGGGTCTTCGTATCCTTCTGAGCACACAGGACGAACGACATAATCTTAGCGGCAACATAAGCCGGCAAACCTATCGCAAATATTTTTAAAATGTTCGCCGTATTCCTCACAGATTCTTCCGAAAAACGACCGTGTCCATAGAGAATGGAAATCAGAAAGTACGATAAAGATATCAATCCCACGACCGCCGGCAAGGTCATCCTCAGGGTCAAGGATAATGCGTCGTTTTGAATATTAATTATATGATCTGAATTGCTTTGTGAAATTTTCTTCGATATCTCCGGAAGGAGGACTACCCCCATCGAGATCCCGAAAAGGGCTAACGGTAGCTGAATAAATCTATCAGCAAAATATATGTGGCTGATCGTTCCAGTCGGCAAAATCGACCCTAATAAGGAATCGATGAATACATTAATCTGGGCTACCCCTGCCCCCGCTAAAATCGGTATCAATTTCCTGAAAAAATGCCTGATTTTGTTTGTAAATTTTACCCGCGAAAATAGAGGAATTTCGAGGCCACGGGTCTTGAGATACCAGTAAAAACAGCAGAATTGAAAAATTCCAGCCAATAAAACTCCATAGGAAACGCTTCGCCCTGGAGGTAGAATATTCTTCCCCAATAAGAGGGAAGATATTAATACGATATTGACCAAAGCCGGGGCTATCGCGAAAATGAAAAATCGATTTCGCGCAATTAATATACCACTGTATACCGATGAAAGAGATATAAATACTATGCTCGGGAAAATAATTCTCGTGAATTCGGTGGCCAACGTAAATTTTTCCTGATCGTCGCAAAATCCTGGAGCCATTATCGATACAAATTTTTCTGCGAAAATGAAGACGACCAAAGTTAAAATTACAGTCACATAAAAAATGATCGTGAAAATTCTTGAAGAAAAATATCGGGAGGCTTTAATTTTACCGGAGGAGTAATAATCCGTATAATATGGGACGAAAATCGATTGAAACCCGCCTTCAGCAAAGAATTTCCTGAAAAAACTCGGAAATTTAAAGGCTATTAAAAATGCATCCATTTCCGCGCTGGCCCCCAGAAAGTGGGAAAACGCCGCCTCCCTGACGATTCCGAAAATTCTACTAACAACCGTTAATCCACTGACCGTAAAAAATTTACGTCCGATTCCCACCGATAAAAACACTAATCCTTAAACTGATCTGGCACAGAATATACTCAACTCCATAGAAAAAACACTCATTTTCGAGTAAATTCCATTTCGTGCCGCGACTTAGTTAAAAATAATTTGTCAGAAAGTGGATTGATACAGTAGTCTTTGAGCTATGCAAGGTGTATATATCAGATGTCGAACACAGTGTTAAAGGGAGTAGTTGTCGTCGAGTCTCCAGCGAAGGCCAAGACGTTGGGATCGTATTTGGGAAGCAGTTATAAGGTCATCGCCAGTTATGGCCATATCAGGGATTTAGTTTCAAAGAATGGATCCGTCGATACAGAAAATCATTACAAAATGCTCTGGGAATTCAACGATCGTGGCAAAAAGCAGATCAAGGAAATATCAGATTCCCTGAAACTGTCTGATAATTTGTTCTTGGCGACTGACCCAGATCGTGAGGGAGAGGCGATATCCTGGCATATCCTCGAATCTTTAAAATCGAGGAAGGCTCTGGCCAATAAGACCGTTCACAGAGTAGTTTTCCACGAGATTACAAAATCCGCCGTAACGAATGCATTTAATTCTCCAGATAAGATTAACCAGAACTTGGTTAACGCATATTTGGCCAGAAGAGTTCTGGATTACCTGGTCGGTTTTTCGCTGTCACCTGTTTTGTGGAGAAAGATGCCTGGGGCCAGATCGGCAGGGAGGGTTCAATCTGTGGCCCTCAGGCTAATCGTCGAGCGCGAAATTGAAATTCAGGCATTTGTCTCGGAGGAGTATTGGAGTATTCACGCCGATTTTCAGGCAAAACTTGGCGGATTTACGGCGAATCTTTTTGTCCTCGATGGAACCAAACTCGAAAAATTAGATATCAAAAACGAGGAGACGGCTAGTAATATTAAATCTAGATTGGAGGGAAAGAGTTATCACATTTCCTCGATCGAAAAAAAGAAGGTTAAACGCAGCCCATACGCTCCATTTACGACATCGACTCTGCAACAAGATGCCGTCCGGAAGCTTGGTTTTAGTGCCAAAAAAACGATGCAGATAGCACAAAAACTATACGAAGGGATTTCTGTTGATGGGACCCTGCAGGGCCTGATAACATATATGAGGACCGACAGTACGGCGATGGCCTCGGAGGCCGTCGATGGGGTTCGAGATTTTATCCTGGCCGAGTATGGTTCGACTTATCTCCCGAAAGCTCCGAAAATTTATAAAACAAAAACGAAAAATGCACAGGAGGCTCATGAGGCTATTCGTCCGACGTCTTTCACGCGATCTCCGCAGTCCATCAAGAATTACATCTCCAATGATGAATTTTCTTTATACGAACTCATCTGGAAACGAGCCGTCGCCTCCCAGATGGAGAACGCCATCATCGATCAGGTATCGGTCGAGATTATTTCTGACGACGATGAGGCTATGTTCCGTGCTTCCGGGTCCACGGTCGAATTCGATGGATTTTTAAAGTTATACGTCGAATCCAGGGATGATAACGCCGATGATCAATCCGAAAAAAAACTACCGGCCTTGACGGAGGGGGAAGCCCTGGATCTTCGCGGGATCAACTGCGATCAGCATTTTACCCAACCACCTCCCCGATTCAATGAGGCGAGTTTAGTAAAGAAACTGGAGGAGCTTGGAATCGGGCGCCCATCGACCTATGCCACGATAATCAATGTATTGCAGGAACGAAAATATGTCTCCCTTCAGAAACGAGTATTTACTCCGGAGAGCATCGGATTCCTCGTTACCTCTTTCCTGAGAAATTTTTTCGAGAGATATGTGCAGTATGGATTTACGGCCGATATGGAGGAAGAACTCGATGAGATTTCGAACGGTCGACTGGTCTGGGAGGTAGTGCTGGATAAATTTTGGATCGAATTTACCGAAGTGATCTCGAAGGCTCAAGAACTGACGATTACTGAGGTCATCGATACCGTCGAAAAAGATCTAAATGACTACGTTTTTAAGGACATCGAGGAATCGAGGGCGTGTCCAGCCTGCTCGAACGGAAAACTTCATTTAAAATTGGGGAAGTACGGGGCTTTCTTGGGCTGTTCTCTATATCCGGATTGTAAATTTACCAAACGCCTGGGAAGTGACGGCGGAAATGATTTCCAGGCATCGTCGACAGACCCGGAGAAACCCAACAAGATAGAGCTCGGGAAGGATCGGAACAATAATGATGATACCGTTTTCTTGAAGAAGGGTCCGTTCGGCTATTATTTCGAATGGGAGAAGACGAAGGATAAGAGGGCTGGAAAAGAGAAAAAACCAAAACGCTTATCGATTCCGAAATTTATCGAGGACCCGACGGGGTTGGGGATCGAAGATGCGATGACCCTCGATAATCTCCCGAAGACCCTGGGAAAACACCCCGAAACGGGGGCTGAGGTTCAGCTGCTGATGGGTAGATTCGGCCCATACATAAAAGTTGGTGATAAGTCACATAAACTCGAAAAAACCTCATCCTTCCTCAGAATGACATTAGAAGATGCCCTGAAAATTGTGGAATGATCATCAATCAGAACTTTGTGCGATGTTCCAATGTATAGTCAGTTTCGAGAGGTACTGGTGAGAGAAAGTCGTCTGAGGAGCTCTCAGCTACGCAGCATAGGGTCATACAATCCAATGCCCCATAATAAGCATCTCAAAAGTCGGTAAAGCCTAGATGGTGGAGATGACACATTGAAGGAAAGTTGGAGAGGGATTTCAACTGAGAATAATCCTGAGTTAAGGACGGAGTCTTCTCCTGCTCCGGACATAAACTGAGGTGGCATAACGGAGCACGGATGAGCCAGATCATAAAACCGAGCTAATAGTTCAGAGCACCACATTCTATGGGTGTTTTCGTCAGATCCTTTTCCAGGGATAGACTTCAACATCCTAACTGCACCTTCAAGACATTCCAGAGGATTGGCCGCTACATACGGCATCCCCAACGTTGCCCTAATAAATGCTCTCGTGAATTTTCGAGAATATGGGGTTAGAATATCTCGAATGAAAAAATTCTGATTAAATTCAGTGAGATACCATCTCAGGGGAGCTATCATACTACCCAAAAACCTACTACCCAAATAATCTGCAGCATAGCAAAATGCGGCAACCTGATCTCGTGCATCAGGTTCAAATTCTTCCTCGATAATTTCCCTTAAGTGAGTCAGCAAAACTTCTTGTACCGGATAATCCGATGGGATTTCTCCTGACAATTTTCTGTCGATTATCGATAAGATATTGGCTGGCGTTTCGGTGATCAGAAGGCCGCAGTGGGTTATACTAAGAGGATCAGACCGCCCCCCTAAAAAGGTTGCTGATGAAATCAGTTTGGAAAATTTAGTGGTCGTTGACGATATAAATAAACTCCCATTCGAGAGGATTACCTCTGGCACAGTTTTCATTCCCATCTTATCCTCTACATCAGGATGGGCATTAAATACCGGATTAGCGAACGGCAATATTACCTGAGAATCGTCAGCGAAGCAGATGTAATTTGAAAATACGATTATCAGTGAGAAAATCGCTCGTAATAAATAATGACTCATGATATACTTTTGGATTGAAATAAACTTAAGAATATCTTAACAATAAGTGGTTAATAAAATGTTAAACGCTTAATTATTCATTTAGCAAAAATTTACTTTTTCGCCTTTCCAATTTGATGACGGCCTTGTATACTGCGGGCATATAGCGTTGTTTTGATCGATCAAAAATGACAACGATTGATACTGAAAAGAGGGCCGATCAGGATTTGGGCCCAAAGATAGTCGTCGTAGGAGTTGGTGGAGCGGGTGGAAACGCCGTCAATAACATGATTCGACTGAATCTGGAGGGGGTCGATTTCGTGGCCGCCAACACCGATGCTCAGGCCCTCAAGCAATCCCTCGTGCAGCCTTCCCAGCGAATCCAGCTCGGATTATCGGTGACACAGGGTCTCGGTGCTGGGTCGAAGCCTGACGTCGGTAGGGCCGCCGCCGAGGAATCTTGTGAGGAGATTTTACGATTTGTTAGTGGCTCCAATATGGTTTTTATTACGGCCGGTATGGGGGGAGGTACCGGAACCGGAGCCGCCCCGGTCGTCGCAAAAATCGCCAGAGATGCCGGGATTTTGACGGTCGGAGTTGTGACTCGCCCCTTCGCCTTCGAAGGAGCTAATCGCGCGAAATCTGCTGAGAGTGGGATTCAGGAGCTTCATCAATATGTGGACACCCTCCTGATTATCCCCAATCAGAATCTTTTCCGATTGGCTAACGAATCGACGACCTTTGCCGATGCCTTCAAGATGGCCGATAATGTGCTTTATTCTGGGGTCCGTGGTGTGACAGATCTCATGATCATGCCCGGGTTAATCAATCTCGATTTCGCCGATATTCGGGCTATCATGAGCGAGATGGGGAAGGCGATGATGGGAACCGGGGAAGCCGATGGTGATAAGCGAGCCCTCGATGCGGCCGAATCGGCAATCTCGAATCCACTCCTCGATGACGTTTCGTTACAGGGGGCCCGTGGAGTTCTCATCAACATTACGGGAGGATATGATATGACCCTGTTCGAGGTCGATGAGGCCGCCAATAGGATTCGAGATGAAATCGATTCTGATGCTAATATTATTTTCGGGTCCACTTTCGATGATCGCCTGAATGGCCGAATTAGGGTTTCGGTCGTGGCCACGGGAATCGGTGGCTCTCAGGAGGCTCTCTTTAACAGGAATCGAGATGTATCGGGAATTATGGGGATCACCAAGAAGGACGTAAATTCAGCTCGAGTCTTCGATGATACGGTCATAAATAGCGATAACTCAAAGCCTGAACCGATGAATCAAGATTTTGAGGGTCCGGATGAAAGAGGGCAGAACTGGGGAAATCCGGATAATGCGATCGATAAAAATAAGAGGAAATCTCAATCGTTTTTCGATCGATTTACCAAGTCTAAACATCCGGAAAATATGGATGACGACGAGTATTCTAGAGATCAGAAGCATCCTTTGCAAAGGAATCAAAGAGACGATCTAGACGATGCTGATGATATTGATATCCCGGCCTGCTTCCGGAGAAAGAAGTGACCGATTTGCTGGAGAGTGGAGCCGTCATCTTGATTTCTGGATCGATGTCTTTGGCCGCCATTTTCCTTGCCAGGTTTTTGGGGAGGGCTAGACCAACCGACACAAGAGGCTTAAATCGCTATGAATGCGGAATCCAGAATCAGATCTCAGATCATGGATTCGTATATACATCTGAACACGGAACCAAAATCGCGATTTTCATAGTCATCGAGGCATCCACAGTTTTTACTCTAGTATCCCTCCTCAGTAAATTTTCTCTATAATCATCAGCTTGGGCAAAGACGGCAAGGCTACCTCACGATTTTTTCTATGTAACAGAGTTTTGATGTATTATATCAACGGTGCTAGTGCTTTTATTTCTTGTTGCAGGGCCCGAGGCAACTTAAGAGCCGGAATCTTGTAGGAAGGAGATACTGAACTGAACAATAAAGGCGGTTGTGGTGTGGCAGGGCGTGTAATTCTCGGGATAGATCCTGGTCTAGTTAAAACGGGATGGGGAGTTATTAGGATAATCGGTCACGATTTAACTTATGTTGATTGCGGGGTTTTACGATCTAGCGCCAATGCTAGTCTTGGAGATCGCCTCGTATCCATTTTTACTGGGATCCAGAGGTTGATTCACCATTACCAACCAATTATCGCCGCTATTGAAGAAGTTTTCTTGAATTCGAATCCTAAGTCCACTGAGAGGCTGGTGATGGCAAGGACCGCAGCGTATCTTGCCCTAGCCATTTCCGGGTTGAGAATCTCAGAGTTCAAACCAAATGAGATCAAGAAAAGTGTGACTGGAAATGGTCATGCCGAAAAGAGACTCGTATCCAGTATGGTTTGGAAAATTTTGAGGCTTGATCAGGCTAATAAAGAAGATTTTGCAGTAACTTTTCCTACAGATGCGACGGATGCCTTAGCCATCGCCATTTGCCTGGGATTTTTCTCCTCTACAGTCCCGTAAGGTGAAGGAATGGAAAAGACCTCTTTCCAAACCTTCAGAATCAGAGTTTTTGGTAGGAGACACGGAGCACAGAAGCGGAGTGTATAGTAAAGGGGGAGGGCTAAAGTAGCCTGGAATGTCAAGCAGTAGTCCTAGCAAACATGTCGAAGTCATCAAATTGATTGCATTTGGAAGAGATATGTGTGAGAGTAAAGGAATGATAGTATTGAACGAATGAATAATGCAAATCGTGTTGGGTCGGCTATCGTTGCGTCGTAGGTTGATTTTAGTTTGCGCGCTTGTATTTGTGCCGTATGAGGCCAGATCTGTACCGGCGTTGGAGGACTTTGGACCGGATTATCCCGTCCACAGAAGGGGGAGGCAAAAGCAAGGAGGACCAACTTTGTTGCAACCAAAGCCTCATCTACCCATAGTTTCAAGGATTCAACGACGGGCTCCTCCAGCGTTTCCTGGGCTCAGGTATCCAAGACCGGCTCCTGCAGCAGTAGTAGTTCCAAATCCTAGGAGACGACCTCCTGCAGCGGAAGTAGTTCAACAGGCTCCAAGACCGACTCCTGCAGCAGTAGTAGTTCAAAATCCGAGAATGCCAAATGGATTAGTAAAACCAGGTCCACCTGTAGTGGCGTCGCCAAGCGTTCCAAGGGTGGTCATTCCAAAAACAAACGCCTTTGGGCCCCAGTTGTCGAAATTGGTGGATAGCAAGTCTGGTATCACTCCTTTGAGTGAGAGGAAACTTGGAGAAGGATCGTACGGAATTGTCTCTGGGATAAAATTTAGAGCTACCAATGGACTTCCATTGGTGGGCGCGTTGAAGACAGCCAAAAATCCAATAGGCAAAAGGATGTTAATTGCAGAGGCGAGATTGAACCAGGATATCTTCGAGGCAGTCAAAGGACGGACCCCAATGGTCTTCCCTCAACCTGGCGATGTCATACACAAAAACGACGAATCTGGTGATGTAATGGTGTTGTCTGAATTCATTCATGGAGAAACTATCTTTGATTTTGTACATAGAAAACAAAAGGTCGGTCGCCAAGTATCAGAAACTGATGTTGGTGTTATTGCTTACGGTCTTGCCATCGCTCTGCTACATCTATTTAGACTGGATTTAGTGCATGGTGACCTGAAAGTTGACAACGTCATGCTCAATTTATTAAGATTCCCGTCACTCCTGGATTATGGAATGATGAACCGAATAGGGACTTTCAGGAAACA
This sequence comes from Holosporales bacterium, assembly GCA_031266385.1. Classification (GTDB taxonomy): domain Bacteria; phylum Pseudomonadota; class Alphaproteobacteria; order RUG11792; family RUG11792; genus JAIRNI01. The sequence goes on along the minus strand of JAISBC010000033.1, from coordinate 5,245 downwards.
GATAAACATCGCAGGGAGGCATGTAATACATTATCCAATATACTTGTATTATAGCCAGGATCCTGGAGCAGTTAAGCTAACACCGCAATTGGATATGTTTGGTTTTGGATTAATTATTTTGTCGTTGTTGAGCTCTAGAATGGTAACGTGCCGTGATTTACCCACCGTCATGGCAGACAGAGAATTACATAACTATTGTCATGGTCCAGGTGCGCATCCAATTTTAGGTGTTTTGTACGATCTTTCGATGAGGTGTGTCCGGGTGACAAATCCTGATGATAAAAATGTGCCGTCTGCTGAGGAAATAGTTACAGCTATTGAACAGTGTGCAGGGGATAATCCCAAGTCCGAGTTCGTGAAGACATTTAGGCTATTTCAGCGCTATAAGTGGTCTGGAATGACAGATGCAACGCCTAGCCATTTCGTTGCGCAAAACTCAGATCCCGGTGACTTCGGAGTCAGGGCCCCACTCGATCTTCGTTACACTTTGATAGCTCGGGATAATCTTCACGATGATATCATGGACAAATTGAATCTTGTCAACTGGAGAAAGGTTAAATCTGATGCTTTTACGAATGCTATCGTCGCATTTCATGACGTTTGTACTGGAGTTAATCCTAATCGCCAGAACCTGAAAGAGAAAAGAATAGGCGGGTTCAAGGTGAGCGATCTGATGCTTAGTGAGGCACATTACTCACTGGTAAGTTTGCTCGATTTTGCCATTACTAATAAAAATCCTCAGATAATTGTTGATCCTAACACATTGGTAAAAATAATAAGTGATGCCGTGAGATGCCGTGAAGTTTCGCCCATTCAGTCAGTGGATTCTGTATCTATGTACTCCAGGTTGCTTGTATTTTTGCTCCGAAGAGGACCTAGGCTTACTTCAGTTCATCCGAACCTCAAACCTTTACTGCGAGAAATTATTCAATTTAGCAAGGGAAAGAGAGATTGTCCTAATGCACAACAAATCAGGAATGCGCTTAGGATGATACGTTAGCAGAGATGAACTAAGAAATTGATTACTTGGGTGATAAGTGGTTTTTAGTATAAAATGAATGCTCAAGCTGTGGTGAGATGTTGCTGAGTATGATGGATGGCTGAAGCTGAGTGAGGATATTTCATCTATCTGTGTCTCATAATTCGTTGAAACTTTTGTCTTAGTTGTTTGCTAAAGACTGAATTAGGGCATCAACATCATCATCTTGGGATTCTGGTCCTTCCTTGATTCCCTGACCACCACGTGTAAACCGACCGGATGATGGGTAGCCACCGACGGACGGCATCCCATGGTTGGCGAATCCTCCACGGGATTGTCTGCCAAATCCTGGGGCGGCACCAGTCTGACCATCTGGGGTTCCGCTGGCGACCTGGCCCACAGCTTCCGCTAGCAATGCATCAATCTCTGGATCTGCCACTGTTTCTGCTGGCATCATCCCAGGTTGGAGACCACCTTGAATCCTCCCCTGACGGGAAAAACCTCGGCCTTGCCCGGCATTGGTGGACAATAACCCTTCAGGCATCAATGGATCTGCATCTGTTCCTGCTGGGATCACTCCAGGTTGGAGACCACCTTGAATCCTCCCCTGACGAGAAAAACCTCGGCCTTGCCCGGCATTCGTGGGCAACAAATCTGCAGGAATCGATGAATCTGCATCTGTTCCTTCTGGGATGACCACAGGCTGTAGGCCACCTTGAATCCTCCCCTGACGAGAAAAACCTCGGCCTTGCCCGGCATTCGTGGGCAACAAATCTGCAGGAATCAATGGATCTGCAACTGTTCCTGCTGGGACCATCCCAGGTTGGAGACCGCCTCGAGGACTTCCTCGATGAAGCGACCCTCGTGCTCCATGCCTAGCATTAAAATGGACGCCGCTATCTCCCAACAATGGGCGTTTCTGCCCATCCTGAGATTCGGCCGCAGCCGCTGCTTCCCTCATGGCTGTCCTCAAGGTTGCGGCACCGCTCGGGGTAACATTGCACCCCTCCAGATTTATGCTCCTCAGGTCTCCGATGCCATTAATCTTAATTAAATTCACCATTTTCGCGATCCCAGCATCTGTAACGGCAGTGTGGGCAAGGTTGAGGTGATAAGTCTTGTGCAAAACGACGGCATCCACCACTTCATCGCCGATCGAATCGTTGTAGGAAACATTCCAGATCACTACCTTTCCATCGTCGCTGAAAACCTTAGACCAGCTGGCAATGAGGAGAGAAGTCGCCCCCGTCTGAGAAAGATCTATATAAATATTGCCAGAATGAGTCCCGAAAGATGAGGTGCTGGTCAATAATTGATAAAACTGCCTAAGAACATTATCACCGTTTGCGACAACATCCTTTGCCCCGGATAAATCAATCATATTGTTGGATAATGCTAGCGCAATTGCAAGCCGAGCAGCGCAAGTCTCACCATAAAGCCCAGATACTGGATCGTCAGTGGGATGAGGTTGAATCATAGCCGTCTGGTCCTCGATTGGCGCCCCCGAAAGAAGAGCTGCAGGCCCGTCCACCTCTGGCATCGTCAAAGCATTTGGTGCTAAGGAACCATCATTTGGACTCGGGACTGGATCACCTAAATTCTGATCTACAGGAGATGATCCACCAGTATCAAGCTGACTCAAAACGCTAGGAATATCGTTTCCATTTGAATAACAACAAAGGCAGATACAAGCCATAACAAATAAAAACTTGCGCCCAATTTTATCAATACAGAAAAAACTCATATCTCCAAGTACTAAAACATGGATTTATGACGGTAGTTTATTCATTAAAGATTAAAAAATTATTAATTCATTAATTAGAAATATATCAATTTGTTTTTAATAATTTCTTAATAAAAAGTTAATTAGATGAAATTTAACGAATTATTTACTAACGCGAATAATAGAGCTCCTGCAAAAGTTAATTCAAATTTGGTATTCAGACACCATTAAATCGTGATGTACGAGGCTTATGTGCGGAGAAATTTTGGGAATATGGTCAGCTGAGTGCATAATTTTCTACTATATTAAAAAACACTTGGCTGTCAAGAAAATCGAGTCATAGTATATATCCAAAATATACTTTGTGTAAAACTCTTTAAATATTTTGTAACTACTTATATGAAGCATAATCATATAAATTCTACTGCCTTTCTAAGCTTTTTCTCACTTTGCTAAACCGAGGTTAGTAAGATTTTTGAGGTCTAAAACCTAACAGAATCTATCAAAATGGAGGAGTAAAAACGGTTTCTTGAATCTCACAATTGAGACGTATCGAATCTGGATCGAGACTGACTAGTATTTCAGATGTTCCATCGTCGATGATCCAAGCTACCAGTTTCTGGATATTCCCGGTTTCTTCGTATTTCGAGAAAACGAGAGTAACATCGACTCCTCCAAATACCGATGATCCGATCACCTTTATTCTAAGTAGTTCTCTGGAATCCTCTAAAATTTCGTACTTTTCCTTCGTAAGATCCAATTTACCGCTTAATACCGAAAAGATTGGAGTCTGAGATATTTGAAAATCGTACTTCTTCTTCGTTTTATTATCGAAGATACTAGCGACACCATTGTGAACGAGTATACTCTGATAAGAGCCAGAAATATACTTCACACATATCAACTGACCTCCATTTGTCCTCAGCAGATAAAATTCTGCAGTTTTGGCGAGGTTACCATCGATCTGAACGAGCAAGGCCGTCATGGACTTGATTCCATTCAGAAAAGTCTGAACACTGCCGATTACCGAGGATTTGGAGTAGACAGAGGAAGAAATCGCGACCAACAGCACGACGACGTACAGTCGGCAGAAAAAAGACACGATAATACGCCTTACCTCGAATAAAATTCGATCACTAGGTTCGGTTCCATTGAAACCGGATACGGGACATCGGCCAACTTCGGGGCCCTCACGAATTTTCCCTTAAGGCCATTCCCATCGACCTCATAATAATCCGGAACACTCCGCTCATTCGTCGAAATGGCAAAAAGAGTATTGGCATTGTCCCTCATCTTCCCAATGACGGAAATTTCATCACCATCTTTGAGCCTAAAGGACGGAATATCGATTCTTTTCCCATTGACGGCGATATGCCCGTGATTGATTAGCTGCCTCGCCGCAAAGACGGTGATGGCCAGCTTCATCCGGTACACGACGGTGTCCAATCGACGCTCGAGGAGCTCGATTAAATTTTCGGAAGTATCTCCCTTTCTTCGAACGGCCTCCTGATAAATTTTTCGGAATTGCTTCTCCCCGATGTTTCCGTAGTAACCTTTCAGTTTCTGCTTAGCGTGAAGCTGTATGCAATAATCTGACGGCTTCGATTTATTTTTCCCGTGCTCTCCAGGAGCATAATTCCTTACGACAAACGGGCTCTTCGGCCTTCCCCAAAGATTGATTCCTAATCTTCTATCGATTTTGTACTTAGAACTAACCCTCTTCGACATTAAAGAAAACCCAACCCCTCAGAAATAACGAACCAAAAGCACAGAAACACGGATAATTAGAACATACAGCGCCCGATCATGTCAATCTCGAACTTTTAGTGGAAAGTAGGAAGTCATCTAGGATTTATCTCTGGTAGATTGATGATATCTTCTACTATACGTTCTTCTGGGAGTTTTTTTTATGAAGTTAATGAGTTATAAACTTTAATACTGTAGCATTGCTGTAGAATTATTAGGGAGGATATATTTTTATGAAAATATTTAACAAATTTGCTGACAAGAACGTTGGAAATCGAGGCGTTTTTTGGGGCTTGGTGGCACAGTTCTGCGGCACGAGTATGGGACCGGTCGTCAACTTGACCACTTTTCCTAACTTTTATTCATCTGCTTGGAGTATGGGAGATTAATGGGCCAGGGGGAGTATGCCACCTCCTTGGTATGTGGGGGTTTGCTGGGTAACTCTTGGTATTGGATTCCGGATGGCCTGTATCTGCCTAAATTAGTTGTTTATTCTGAGTCGACCTTGCCTCCAGACATGGTGTCCATGCAAAAATGGTGCCGTAGGAGGGAATCGGACCCTCGACCTCTCCCTTACCAAGGGAGTGCTCTACCACTAAGCCACTACGGCCCCTCGATGGGCATTATCCAAGATACGACACAGCATAAGGCCCAATCAATACAAAAAAACGAGAGTTGTCAGCCAAAGATAAATGAGCTCTGCAATTACTGATACATTGCCTGTTATAATGGTTTGTAACAAGCTTAAAAGCGAATACTTCGTAAACAACGGTATCTATTTCGTAGATAGTAATGAA
>JAISBC010000017.1 GCA_031266385.1 Holosporales bacterium | reverse complement strand
AAAGCCCCCATAGCAGCCGCCATTTGTTTTGCTTCCGTTCGGCTGAGTTTAGCCAATTTCCCCGTAAAAACAATAATTTTATTATAGAATCGATTCGATTTATTTTCGATTTCTTTTTTATGAAATGGTTTGATATGAACAAATTCAAGTAGTTCATCGATAAATTTCTTATTTAATTCATCCCTAAAAAAATCGAATATTTCTAAGGCCGTTATTTCTCCAAGGCCATTTATTTCTGACAATCTCTCTATTGAAGCTCGTGATAAATTTTCGATATCTCCAAATTCATTCGATAAAATCTGAGCAACGATTTCTCCGATTCCGGGAATTCCAAGGGATGCTATAAATTTAGGTAAACTTACGATCCTGGATTTATCAATGCTTTCGAATAATTTTCGAACCGAAACTTCACTCCAGCCGGGTTTTTGGGAAAGATCTCCCATCATAGAAGCTAACTTAAAAATATCGACGGCCGATTTAATACGGCCTTCCGTATAAAATTCTTCAATTTGTTTTTCACCCAATCCAACGATATCGAAGCAGTTTTTGGAAACAAAATACGAAATATACTTAATTATTTGACTTGGGCAGCGATAACGATTACTGCAGAATAAATCGATTCGTCCGGTACGTTTGATTAATTTACAGCCACAGGCCGGGCAACAGTCTGGAACATCGAAAACTCTAGAATCTGGATGGCGTTCAGAAGCGCCGGTTGATATGATCTTTGGAATAACATCTCCGGAGCGTAGAATTGTCACCATATCACCAATCGCTATCCCCTTTCTTTTGATTTCTTCGAAATTGTGGAGAGTAGCTCGGGATATGATTGCCCCCGATAGAAGCACGGGCTCCAGGATCGCGACGGGAGTAACCTTTCCGGAACGCCCGACATTAACAGAGATATCCAATATCTTGGTTTTTGCCTCCTCTGCCGGGAATTTAAAGGCTATCGAATGACGAGGATGCCTCCCGACGAATCCTAGTCTCCTTTGGTAGTCGATATCATTCACCTTGAAAACGACACCATCAATTTCATATTCCAGGAGCCATCTCGAATTTAAAGTTCGATCGCAGAAATCCATCATATTTCCTTCATGGCACAATTCGTAATCAGAAACCTTGAATCCAAGATTCATCAATAAATCCAGCATCTCATATTGAGTAGTAGATTCGAAGTTACGATCAAAAGAATTGATATAATAGGCGAAAAATTTTAGATTTCGAGAAGCAGTAATATCAGGATCCAGCTGCCTAATCGATCCAGCCGCCGCATTCCTTGGATTGGAAAAAAGCCTCTCATCGGCCTCTTCCCGCCTTTTGTTAAGATCCTCGAATGTAGCGATGGGCATATAGATTTCTCCTCTGATTTCTATTTCTCCATCCATCCTTATTTGATGCGGGATATCATTGATGGTCTTGAGATTTTGGGTAATATCTTCCCCGATATATCCATCTCCCCGAGTTGCCGCATATTTCAAGGATCCATTTTCATAGATAATTGAAGCCGACAATCCATCTATTTTCCGTTCCGCGCAAAACGATATATCGGATGGCTGAAGAACCAGAAACTTAGAAACTCTGTGTAGAAAATTCTCGAGATCTTCCCCAGAAAATGCATTTTCGAGAGACAACATTGGGCTTCTGTGTTGAATTTTCTTAAGGGTAAGACCAACAGGAGCTCCGACCCTATTACTCGGAGAATTTTTAGTTACGATTTCTGGAAATTGAGTCTCGAGCTCACTGAGCCTATTGCGGAGCCTATCATATTCGGAATCAGAAATTTCCGGGAAGGCGCTATTGTAATATAGGTTATCGTGCTTACTTATTTCGCGCCTTAAGTATTTTATCTCATCCATTAATTTTTTGTCTATCATTTATTCTTTTTCTTTTTTGCGAACATTCCGAGCATCCGGTTAGTCAATACGAAACCTCCGACAATATTAATCATCGTCAAAAAGGCCGCGATAACACCGAACCATGATGACCAAACCTCACGATCGGTATCAATCGAACTGATGATCGAGACATCCAGGGCGACCATGATGATAACACTAGAGATTGCGTTGGTCACGGACATCAGCGGAGCGTGGAGGGCTGGCGTTACCTTCGATACTACATAGTATCCGACGAAACAGGCCAAAACGAAGATGGTTAAAGTCTCTGTAGTTAGCATTATTTTTCTACCTCTCTATTTGGTTATTCACGATTTTACCATTATAAGTCAGCAGAGTCGCCCTAATGATTTCATCATCGATCGCAGAAATATCCGGGTTATCTTTCATTTTTTGTGTTAATAATTCACAGAAAGCGAAAATATTTTTAGAGAATAACCTGGAAGAATCATGTGGAATTAGATTTAAAATATTATCGAAGGATACGATTAATGCTCCATCCTTCTCGATGATTTTTCCATGCTCAGTCAGGGCGCAGTTTCCCCCACTTTTCGAGGCCAAATCGATTAATACGGCACCTCTTTTTATGGAATCGACCATATCGCCTTCTAGAATGACGGGAGCCCTTTTCCCGGGAATTTGAGCCGTAGTAATTATTATATCTTGGTGTGGTAAGACCGATAAAAGCCTTTCTTTCTGCAATTTCTTGTAATCGTCGGTCATTTCCTTGGCGTATACTCCATCGGTCTTTTCCGGAGAATTGACTTCGATGAATTTAGCTCCAAGACTCTCGACCTGTTCTTTGGCTGAGACTCTGACGTCGAAGGCGCTCACGATCGCCCCGAGCCTCCTGGCGGTCGCGATTGCCTGGAGCCCGGCCACCCCGGCCCCAATCACCAAAACCTTTGCCGCTGGGATAGTCCCGGCCGTGGTCATCATCAGGGGCAACGCCCGATTCAGCAAATGGGCCGCTTCGACGATGGCCTTATACCCGGCTAGATTGGCCTGAGATGATAGGATATCCATGTACTGAGCACGGGTAATCCTCGGGACGAGATCGAGAGCAAAGGCCGTAATCCCTCTGGCAGCGAAAGTCTTTATATTCTCGGATTGAGAAAATGGCTCCTGCGGTGAGATTACTATCGTTCCAGATTTGAGGTGTTCAGTTATTCCTGCATTTAACGGATTCGTTGAAAATATTACATCGACCTCCGAAGAATCTAGATTGCCAGATAATTCACAGCCGACCTCGAGATAATCTGAATCCGGGAAGCCAGCCCGGCTCCCTGCACCCGGCTCGAACAGGACATTATGTCCGGCCCCGATAAGTTTCTGGGCCACCTCTGGGGTTATGGCAACCCTGTAATCAGAGCTCCCGATCTCATTTACGATGTGCAGCTTCACGAATGATTGGTCTAAAATTGATGCATTGTCGCAGATTATCCCACGCAACCCCAATCATATCAAGCCGGAAACAAAAACTAATCTTAAGGTGCTAAATCATAGAGATAAAGTACATCCCACCTGCCTATTTAGCAGCTGGCTTTTCCAACTGAAAAGTAAAGGGCTCTTCCAACTGCCCTACTGGGAAATTCCCAGTAAACATAAATAAGTCATAGTCCTCCTCGGTGCAGAATAGCTCTTTACCTTTGTTTAGCCAGACAAGTACAGGAGTAGATTCCGACAGCCTTAAAAAATCTGTTTGCAAAAGAATCACCCACCCCTTATCAGGGCCATACCACACATACCACTCACTACCGCATCCCCTCTTAGCTACGAGCGACTTTTGGCCCTGCGCAAGAGGGCATTTGTTTTGTTCACCAGGAGTGAGTGCATTGGCCCGAGTATCAAGATTAACTCGGATGGGAGCATCTACCCCACCACGCTTTGGCATATAAAGCCCTGACCCCAGGAGATATTCACTCATCCAGCCCGGAGGAGGGTCATTCTTTGCTGGATTTGGACGCGGAGCTGTTCGAGGTGCTGGTGGCGGGGTTGGTTCAAATGGAACGGCTGGATATCTTGGTAGCTGGTCCTGGTAATGCGTGATGATGATTGTGTTAGTCAACGCCGCTATGGCGACTTCGGCGGGACCTCTTAGGCTGACTTGTTGGTCTTGATCTAGCGTGAACTCAAATCCTCCATGATTGTGCTGACCACCTATTAAGATGTGTTCTGGTGCGGAGAATGTCGTTGTTGATTGGGTATCAATCTGATATTGCGGGAGAGGTTTTACGATGCTATCAGTGAGATTCACGTAGGCTGGGATGTGCAGTTGTGATATTTCTTCAAGAATCCATAAACCAGGAGTGTTTGGAAAATTTGGTTGCCCTCGAAATGGGACGCCATCCTGTTGGGAGGGATATGGAGTTGTTGCACCTTTTCCAGTTACGAATTTGTAAGGTAGAGCTGGTATTGGTTGCCCATTGGACTGAGTTAAGATTACTGAATTCTCCTTAATGAGATCGAACAAGTTGCATATTGGGTAATTAATTGGTGGGCCTCCGGGGTCCATATAACAGTATATTTTCTCCCGGTCAAATTTGACCAAGACGGGATCTCGGTATACTGAGAGTGCGGGGGAGGGGGCTAGATCTGTGGCTAGTACTTCGGATGCGAGGCTAACTCTCATCATTGTGGATGTCTTGCCATCGGGAGTGTAACAGAGAACGTGTGCCCCTGTTTTGATCTGTCTAACCAGATTGGCTGCCGTGAGGTCATTGTCTTGGAGCCAGAGACCTGTTACTATTTGTATTATCAGGATTATGTTTTTATTCATATTGGTGCGTGATTTCTATAAACTTATTTCGCGAATATTATATGCTGACTGTCAGGATAAATCAACTTCTTTGTACTTGAGCGTCTAGGATATGTTTATTGCGCGGTAATTGCCCCATTCATTATGGATACTCTATAAGAAGCCCCGGATGTTGAGTCGCTCAGAGCTTCTTGTTTTGACCACTATGCCTTTATCCAGGAACTTTCCCTAATTATGGATCAGGAGCTTGTTTCATTGCTGCAGCTTATCCACCGCCACCACCAGCATAGCAAGCCGGAAACAAATATATTCCCGTATTATCCCCATTTACCCAGAGGAAACTTACCTGTTTGAAGAAACAAGGCTAAATCAAGATCTGAGTAGACTCTGACTTCACCTCCGAGTTGGTAGATTACGACAGGTGCTGAATTAGCTAGGGCGGTTAAATCCTTTAGTGCAATCCAATTCCAGTTCCCCGTAATTTTATCCAATATATTCCAATCACAAAATTTTCCCACCCTCACAAAGAAAGGCTCTTGTAGCTGGTCAGCAGGATATTCGGGTGGAGGTATCAAAGGTTTGAGTGTTCCGTCATTCATGTCAACAGTCACTTGGATGGATGCATTTACTCCCTCAGCGGATAGAATACGAAGCCCGGGCCACTGGGGATACGCACTCATCCAGGCAGGAGGAGGATCATCCTTTGCTTTTATAGCTGGTCGAGGTGCTGGTGCTTCTGATTCGACTTTGAATTGAAATGGAGTGTCCTTGTGATGGGTTAGGATCACTGTGTTGGTCAGTGCTACTGTGATGACATGGGCTGGATGCGTGAATTTGAACAGATGTCCCTGTGGGTCAGTGAAGACCCAGTCCCCCCGATTTGTCATACCGCCTGTGATGACTGATCCTTTGTTTGAGGATAACGGAGTTGTCGGGTGATCTAACTGAAGGTAATGCATGGGGCATACATTCAGAGTATTGAGATTAATGCTGGCCGGAACGTAGTTTTGGGATGAAGATTCCTGAATCCATACTCCCGAAGTGGTTGGAGGAAAGGATTTCCCTCGATACGGTCTGTCGTCCGCTGGGGGTGGGGGCTGGAGTAAGTCCCAATGCCATCCTTCCATCGGTGTTCCTTCTTCATTTGTGATGACTATTGCATTCGTGGCAAATATGCCGGGTAGCCGTTCGATGGGAACGGTTTGTTGTGCCCTGGTTCCTATCCAAATATCGGCTAGTTTCTCAGTTCTTATTACTCTGGCCAGACCTGTTTCTGTCGGGGGACCTGGATAATTAGTGGGTCTGGGGGTTCCAGTTAATGTGCTTTGGTTGAGGCTGGCGGGCAATGCTCCGAAAGGGAATGCTGTTAGGACATATACTCCAGCCGGAAGGCCGTGCATCAAGTGTGCGGCAGGTAAGGTCAATGATGCCCGACAGAATAAAATGGCGAGTACAAGTCGAAGTATAGCCTTTTCGTTCATTTGGGATTTACCTTTTTGGGATATACATTTCATAATAGGCATTGTATTCTCTTATTAATTCAAAATCAAGGGTTGTATATTAGCCCTGTAGCCTCAGTCCTAAATCATCACACAGGCTAGACCTCCCCAACCTCACCTACTAGATCTTCTATCGATTCATGCGAACCCAAACCCACTCTTCAGGTTAACTATCCCAGCTATGATCTTAAACCCCTCATTAAACCTTCCCCTATTATTACGGTTATGGATACTCTGACTCCCTATGAATGTCCTGTATACCATAAGACTCTTCAGGAGGGCAAAGTCATGTGTACTGATCCAGGTACTGACTCTGATTCTCTGTGGCATCTATGATGAGAGACTCTAACTCATCGGGTTGTAATCCAGTCCTCTTATTAATGATCATATGGAACTACATCGATTAAATCCATAATGTTTGAGAGATCTCCTTTCATTTTGAGCCTAGAAGCTTGTCGTTACTCTGTAGTTTTTACCTAATCCATCAGCATTCCACCGTTAACGTGGAAAGTTTGCCCCGTGATATACGAGGCTCCACTCGAGGCCAGAAAGCAGCATACGGCCGAGACGTCATCAGGGTCCCCTATTCTTCCCATCGGGATCTTCGCGATAAATCTGCCCCTCGCTTGCTCACTCAATTTTTCAATCATCGGGGAATTTATCGCCCCAGGAGCTACACAATTTACGGTCACACCACGTTTCGCATATTCCAGGGCCACCGCCTTCGATAGGCCGATAAGCCCCGCCTTGCTGGCGCAGTAATTGGCCTGCCCAATATTACCGGTCACCCCGACAACCGACGTCATATTTATGATACGACCAAACCTCCTCGGCCCCATCGAAGAAACCGCCGTCTGCATCAATACGAATATCGCCCTAAGATTTACATCAACGACCGTATCGAAGTCTTCCAGCGACATCCTCGGAAACAAAGAATCTTTGTTGATACCAGCATTATTAACCAATACATCGATTGGACCAAGTTTATCCTCAAATTCTTTTACTAAATTTTTAGCCTTTTCAGTATCAGATAAATCGCATTGCAAAATTAATGCCGCTTTACCCGTCTTCTCCTTGATTTCCTCGGCAACATTTTTGAGGGCATCTTCCCGAGTTCCAGAAATTGCGACCTCAGCCCCGCATGAAGCCATCGAGATCGCGATTGATCGCCCAATCGAACCACTGCCTCCGGTAATTAAAACTCTGTATCCATCCAATGAAAACACCGTCCTCTCAACCTCCGTTTTTGGCGAACTCTTCGATCTGAGATACCGTCTCCAGGCTTCGAACATTTGCCTGACCGTAACTTCTTTTGAGCATCTTCGATAATGTTCGCCCTGGAGCTATTTCTATTATCTCGTCGATATCTCTGTCATTCACCAATAAATCGACCGTCTCGCGCCACCTCACTCGACCCGTTATTTGCCCGACCAGGTAACTGTGTAGATCTTCCTTTCGAACGAGTGGAGAAGCCGTAGCATTCATGATGACCGGGATATCACAGTCCCTATAGATCGCATCTGACAGCATTCCATCGAATTCGATAGCTACCTGACTCATTAGAGGGCTATGAAATGGTCCGCCAACACCCAATTCGATGGCCTTAACAAGGCCGCAACGACCGGCCTCTTCACATACTGCAGCAACGGCCTTTCTATGCCCGCTGACAACAACCTGAGATTCAGAATTATCATTCGCAATAACGCAAATATTGCGCCCAGACTGATAGGGAGCGATGAGAGGTTCAATCACCGTAGATCCAACACCCAACAACGCCATCATCGTATAATTTTCTCGATCTGGGCAGGCGGCGGCCATCAATTCTCCGCGAATTCTAACCAGCCTCGCGGCATCGGAAATAGAGATGGCTCCGGCCGCACATAGAGCCGTATATTCACCAAGTGAATGTCCAGCCACATACTTCGTATTTTTTGCGATCTCATAGCCGTATTCTTTTTCTAGGACGACTATGCAGGCCATTCCCGTCGCAAAAATCGCGGGCTGAGCATTCTCTGTTTTCGTCAGTTCCTCAATCGGTCCTTCGGCGACTACCCTCGAGATCTCAAAGGAAATCGCATCTTCGATCTCCTCCATGACTCGCCTCCCAGATTCGAACCCGCTGACAAAGGCCGACGCCATACCGACTCTCTGCGACCCCTGACCCGGAAAAATCAAAGCTTTCGACACCCAATTAACTCCCAAAAGTGGCCGAAATTACTTACGCAACCCTAGTCTCTTTATTAAATCCAAATAACTAGGTTCGCTGGTTCTCTTCAGATAATCGAGCAAACGACGCCTCTTACTTACCAGCGCCAAAAGCCCACGCCTAGTGTGAAAATCTTTCTTGTGGATATTGACGTGATCGGTAAGGTTTCTGATGCGCTCCGTCAGGATCGCAACCTGAACCGCCGAGGATCCAACATCTCCATCATGCAAGGCAAATTCCTTGATCAATTCTTGTTTTCTTTCAGTAGTAACCGACATCTATAACCATCTCCCTTTTCCAATGTTCTAAGCACAAACCAAAAGCCTCTTTGGCGCCAAAACCCTTTCAGGCTTAACTGCGGCGATCCAGAGCGCTCCGCCTTCCGAGGAAACCAGGCAAATCCCGTCCCTCGATTCTACATCAGTTCCGCAATCGATGGATCGTCCAAGAGCCAGTTCAGAGGCCTCACGATCCGACACGAAGCATACAGGGATGTCGTCTAGTACATCTTCGAGCGGAACCAAAATGTCACCGATATTTTCCTTTTTTTCTTCGAGTCTGTCAATCTTTACGGCATCGTCTACGCTAAATTTACCGTCTCGAATACGTCTCAGAGAAATGACGTGCCCAACCGAGCTGAGATATGCCGCCATATCCTCGGCGAGAGATCTTATATAAGTCCCCGGAGAAACGGCGGCCCTTAGCTTGAAAGTATCATCGGCCGTTTGGGCCAGGATGTGTAAATCAAAAATGGTGACAGATCTGCTCTCGATATTCGGGATCAGACCACTCCTGGCTAACTGATATGCCCTCTTCCCGTTTATTTTTACGGCCGAAAATGGATGGGGTCTTTGTTGGATTTTCCCGAGGAATACCGGCAGTATCGCTTCTAATTCATCATATTTTGGGATCATTCGATCCGTTGCGATCACTTTTCCCGTATTATCCCCTGTATCCGTTTTTTCCCCAAATTTCAGCTCAAAGTCATAGCATTTTTGATTAACCGAAACATAGGGAATCACCTTGATTCCCGCGTTGATAGCTATTATCAGCAATCCAGTCGCGAAAGGGTCTAGGGTGCCGAGGTGCCCTGCCCGATTAGCTCCAAGAATTTTTTTACATCGATTCACGACGAAAAAAGATGATTTCCCCTCGGGCTTATCCAGTAATAGAAATCCGTTCAAGGCCACAGATTACTTCTACAAATTTGAAACCACTGACATTCATGACATATTTTCTCGAAATCTCTGGCTGATAACTTATCGATTACTAATTGCCGAACCTCAGACCAACAGTAAATAGACCCCCGCTGGATTCCCAAAATTTTCGAAAAAGACGAATCTAGCAATGAGATTCGAGCCTCATCTTTACATAATTCACCTTTTCTGTTGGGGCAAAACCGGCAGATATCGTCACCCCCAATTTCAACACAAATCAGCTTCTCATCTGGTATGTTCTTTAAGAATTCGACTATCTTCCCGGTTTTGGATATAAAGACACCATCGTATCCTTCACCTCGGAAACTCATCAGGCAAATCAGATGATGTGGTCTTAGGTAGATTCTATTCTTCACTTCTTCGACGCAATCATCGCGAATAATGTCAGCTTCAAAAAATCTCCCAAAATGAAAGGAAGAATTCCGACTGTATAAGCATCAGAAAATCCAATAAAATGCGCGAGCTGCAAATAACCAGTAACGAGCAAGGCAACCTCTCCGGCGAGCCCCGCCAATAATACCGACAAAAAAGTCCTATTCGTAAATCGGTTTAATATAATTCCAGTCAAATAAGCGGCCGGAATGAAACCAAGCAAATACCCGCCGGATGGGCCCAGCAAAATGGCTGGACCGGCAGAAAACTCGGCAAAAACTGGAATACCAGCGAGTCCCTCGATTAGATAAAGCAAAACCGATAACGCCCCGAGATTGGCCCCCAACCTGGAGACTACGATCAGGACGAACAGGGTCTGGAAGGTGAGTGGAACTGGAACCCAAGGAACGCATATCTGGGATCCCAAAGCGATAATCAATGCCCCAAGAAAGCATTGAAATAACCCAGATGCCAGGAAATTCCTGGAAATTGACGCGGCTTTAATCATCTAAGAACACCCCCTAACTAACACTTATCCCCTTTATCGACGACGGTGGCGACGCAAGAATCAGACCAGACATTCAAGGCCGTTTCGAGCATATCGATACATCCGTAAAACGGCAGGATGATTCCCAGCACCGGTATCGGAACATCCATCGATGATAGCAGACTCGTACTCAGGAAGAAACACCCCATTGGCACTCCCGCATTTCCGATGGCCGCTATCGTCGCTATAACAATCCAACTCATCATCGTAATCGGAGTAATTTCTATTCCATAATTTTGCATAACGTAAATTACGGTCGTAAAAATAAAGGCAGCACATCCATTCATATTTATCGTCGTACATAACGGTAAAACAAATCGACTTACTTCCGTGTTCATTTTAAGATTAGTTTCGGCGGCCTCGATTGTCATCGGCAAAGTACCGGACGATGATTTTGAGAAAAAGGCCACAGATAGGGCCGGAACCATGGCTTTAAATGTTTTGATTGGATCAATATTCTTTGATACCAGCCACAACGGGAGAATTATCGTGCCCTGGACGATATTGGCCAATATTATAACCATGAAATATTGCCCCATACTTCCGATATTCATTCCGCTTTTAAATTCGATGACGCTAACCGTAATAAATCCAAATAAACCGATCGGCAAAATTTTCACTAGAAATTTTGTGATCGTGAAGAATATGCTGTGTACCCCATTGAAAAAAGAGATCACTGAATTTTTAGCACTTTCATCCTGGATGAATCGGATGGCAAATCCGAAGATGACGCTTATTAATAGGACGCTCAATACTTTATGTTCAGAAAATGATGAAAAAATACTTTCGGGAATAATGTCCAAGAAATATTTTATATATCCGTGTGCATCGCCTGCAACCCGGTGACTCTGCTCTTCAAATTTTAAATCAAAATTTGACGGTGAAATGAGGATATATAATATGGCGCTGATCGAGGCGGCCGCCAATGTCGTACAAATCGTATAGGTTATAGTTTTTTTCCAAATTCTTGATGCGGAAGCATCTGATCTGTAATTCGACAGAGCGACGATCACGGACAGCGAAATTACGGGCATACTGACGCATTTAAAGATCCTAATAAATATTTCTGAGCAAATTCTCCCGAATTGCTCCAGGACCGAGACCCCGGACAGTCCACAGAAAAATCCGAAAAAAATCGCAATCGCGAAATATAACATTTTTCTTTTGGACTGTGATATACCGCAGCAAGACATACTCCCTCTCCTTTTCGTTTTTTTTATTCCATTAGTCCTTCCAAAAACTTATCGATAGAGAATTTGGCAAAATCAGACATGGATTCTCCAATCCCAACCCCAAGGATCGGGATTTTCAACTCATCTGCAATCCTCACGATCATTCCTCCCTTCGCATGACCATCCATCTTCGAAATGATGAGGCCAGTGATCGGGTGAACCTTACTGAATGACAAAACCTGCTCCATCGCATTCTGCCCGGTCGTCGCATCGAGGATCATGAGATTCATGTGCGGGGCAGATTGATCGATCTTAGAGACTACTCGATACATTTTCGACAATTCATCCATCAGGTTCGCATTATTCTGCAACCTTCCGGCCGTATCGATTATCAGGATATCGGCATATGATGCTTTCATGGCCTCAAAGGCGAGACTTGCCGGATCTTTTTGCCCATCCTTGGCGATATATATATCACATCCAATCTCCTTGGCCCAGAAACTCAGCTGTTCGGTGGCCGCGACTCTGAATGTATCACAGGCCGCGACGGCGACCCTCTTCCCGCCGGTCATCAAGAAATGCATTAATTTTGCGATGGTTGTAGTTTTACCGCATCCATTAACTCCCACCACGAATACCACGAATGGTTTGTGACCCTCCGATACTTCAAAATCCACCACCAATGGAGATAATATCGATCTTAATTCGTTTCCTAGATTTTCTAGTGCATCGCCTTTTTTCGTGACTTCTCTGGCGAGTTTGGATGCCAAATTGAATCCAAAATCGGCCTCGATCAGAATGTCCTCAAGATCCGAAACGGAAGAATGATCTTCACTCGATCGAATTCCCTTCAGCAGTATGGCATCCTTCAATTTCTTAAAAAAAGACATAAAATTCTCAAAATCCCCGGATGCCGGATTGTAGCACAAATCCAATCAATTTTTGAACCGATGAGATCCGAAAAAAATAGACACAGCTCAGGGATAAATCCTAAATACTTTTCTTCTCTTTCGGATGACTATAGATCTGCATGATCCTATTCTCCTTTTGGAGTATAGCCTGTGCGGCCTTCCTGACATCATCAATAGTAATGCTCTTGATTATTTCTCTGGTGTTTTTCATTTCCGAAACCTTATGACCATTACCGAGATTCATGACGACAAATTGCATAACATCGCTTGGATTATCCTTCAACGTTTCAATGTGATCTAATAATTTAATCTTTTCTTTTTCAACCATCTCGGCCGTAAGATATTTATCCACGAAATTATTAATTATCTCCATCAGTTCTTGATCGGCGTCTTTTACCTTCTTCCCGTCTCTTAGGACCATGGCTATACTAAGACGACCCTTATCAAAGGCCCTATTATCAAGATAAGATCCGACGCAGTAGGCCAATTCCTTCTTGTCGACCAACTGTTGAGCAACCACAGAATCTCCTCTGGCCGCCAGCAAATTCGACAACATTTCAACGATAATCACATCTTTCATCGAATCGATAAGCTTCCTGCTTACGTGATATATCGTATCCAAATCATGCATTTGGATCTGCTCAGATTCGTGCTCCATGGTATAGGTCAGACCAGTATCCTCGGGATCAATAACTCTGACTCTCTGCGCATTTCCACGCTTTTTAATGCTTCCAAAGTATTTCTTAACCATCGTGACGGCCTCTTTCAGAGTTACATCTCCGACGATGACTACAGCCGCATTATTTGGAGTGTAGAATTTTTTATAATGTGCCTCGATGGCTGCCTTATCGCACGCCATGATCTGATCCATAAATCCGATTGTATCATACGAATACGTCGAATATAAATACAACATCTTAAATGCAGCTTCGACCATATACTTCTGGCGAGGATCAGATTCTAATCGCATTTTGCGCTCTTCAATGATCACCTTGCATTCTCTTTCTATGTAGGCCTTATCGAGTAGCAAATTCTGCATCCTGTCGGCTTCAATCTTCAGGTTAACCTCCATAAAATTCTTCCGACATAAGTGGTGATAGAACGTTATGTCGTACGATGTGAAGGCATTCGAGTTTTTATTATATTGCTCAAAGATTCTTTTGAGGTCTACGCTACCGAGATTAGTCGTTCCACCGAACATCATATGTTCCGTGAAATGCGAAATTCCAACGACGTTCCTGGGATCATCACCGGACCCGACGAAATATAATACGCCGCATACGACCGAGCCTTTTAAGTTCATAGGAACGACTATTACTCTCAATCCGTTCTCAAGAACTTCTTCCTCGATATTGAAGTCGGATTGCTCCGTCTTCTTCTCCTTCTCAGCCTTTTTTTCCTCTGTTTTCGTTAGCTGTTTATCCTCAGCAAAACTAGCATGTGAAAAAATCAAGCAGAGGGCAGCAATATAAAAAAATAATTTCATCATTTTTTCTCCTCCTCATTTACCTTTCCCGAGTCGTTAGGTTTAACGGGCACCTCCTCACGATTAGCGGCAACTCCGCAGCTTACGGTAACCGATTTATCTGGATCGAAAATTAGTCTTATTGCAGCATTTACATCCTCAAGCTTAAGATTAAAGTAGTTCTGAGAGTAACTATTTACCTCATTCAATGGCGTACCATCAATTCGACAGCTGCTAACAAATGAAACTTTTTCTGCGTTCGAAATTAGATCTCCATTGGCATAAACGAATGTTTTCAATTCATCGAGTTCCTCCTGCGTAAATCCTTTTGCACATAACTCCTTGCATACATCCTTTATGGCTCTTATAGCATTCGAGATATTCTCCGGACGAGTATCTGCGTTCACGACTACATAAGACTGAAGGTCATTATTGACGATTTGGGAGCCGGTTCTATAGACCAATCCGTCAACGTCTCGTAGTCGTTTCACAAGTCTCGAAACAAATGAGCACCCACCAACCCCAGTATTAGCCAATCTTGCAGCAAATCGGTTCGGGTCCGTTCTTAGAACACCAGGAAATGCGACCAGCACCGTCGCCTGCGCATTATCCAGCTCCACATGAGCTACCTTCCCGTAATTCTTCAAATCAGTTCGTTGTTGACCATCTTTGAAATCATTCTTTTTGCCAGCGATAGAATTATAAATCTTCCCGCATATATTAGTGACTCGCTCCGGATCGATATTACCGGCGATCGTTATAACAGCATTCTTCGGGTTAAAAATTGAGGCATAGCATTTATCAGCATCATCCTTGGAATATTTCTTTATAGCCTCGATCCTCTCATCGTAACTCCATCTGTATGGATGATCTTTTGAGTATATTAGGCTGTATAGCTTCTCAAATGCCAAATCAAAAGTACTAAATTTCGCCTGCTGCATGGATGTAATACAGCCTTGTTTCGATATCTCGAGTTTCTCACGCTTAAGATGAGCCTTCGACATAATATCGCATAATAAATCCGCAGCGAATTCGAAGTATTTTTCAAGACACGAGACCGTGACCGTGATATTATCATAACCTTGATCTACAATTATCTTAATACTTTTCTCATCCAATGCTTTTTTGAGGGCAATACCGTCCCGGCTGCCGGCTCCGTCTAGAAGAGTACTGATCACGGGAGATGCATGGAAGCTCCTATCCCCCTCGTTCCTGAATAGCATCTCGAAACATATCACGGGAGAGTCAGTCTTGATGAACCAGACCGGCCGCGAGAACGAGGTCGATAATTCTGTTAGATCGAGTGGAGCCTGAGAAAACTCAAATGAATCCACCTCAAAGCTAGTTTTTTCTTTGTGGATTTTCCAGCTCTTAAACAGGTAGAAACTAGCGCATCCAAATAGCGTTAAGAACAAAATTTTTAATAATCTATTTTTCATCGTTTTCCTCCAACAAAAACCTGGCCTTTGGAAATAAATTGAAAAAATTAGTCGTCGTAATCTCTGCGATTTCTTCGACTGGAACCTCCCGAGTTTTGGCGAGACAATCGGCAACCAGCGATACATATGCCGGTTCATTCGATTTTCCTCGATATGGAACGGGAGCTAAATACGGGCAATCCGTTTCGATAAGGATCTTGTCGCTCGGAACGTATTTCGCAATTTCCCGCAGATCATGAGATTTGCTGAAGGTTACAACCCCGGAAAACGAGATGTAGAATCCATCGTCGATTATCCTCTTCGCATCCTCCATAGAGCCCGTATAGCAGTGAAAAACGCCGGACTTTACATGACGAAACCGAGAGATTACATCGAAAACATCCGGAAAGCATTCCCGCGCATGGAATATATATGGCAAATCTGTCTCCTCAGAAAAAGATAACATCTCCTCGAATACAGAAATTTGCTTAGACTTAGATGGAGAATCACCATAATGATAATCCAGCCCGACCTCCCCGATTGCGACCACCTTATCGTGAGATAGAAACTCGGATACGCTGCGATCGGCAGGGATTTCATCCGAATGTAGCGGGTGAACCCCGGCCGAGCAGCAGACTCCATTATATTTGGTTGCTATTTCCAAGTTCCGTTCGATGGTGCCAAAATCTGTCGATACGGACAATAGATACTGCACATCCGCTAATCTTGCAAGTCTTAATTTTTCATCCAATTCTTGATAAATTTCATCAAAGAAAAGGTGACAATGGGAATCGGCTAATCTCATACGAAGACGCGCTCTAGGACTTCATCAATATGAGAAACGCACTGAATATTCATTTCAGATAATATCACATTCGGTAATTCTGGAATATCTCTCTCATTTTCCTTTGGGATGAAGACGCTCTTTATGCCGCTCCTGCGGGCGGCCAATAGTTTTTCCTTTAACCCGCCAATTCTCAGGACGTTCCCGATCAGTGTAATTTCCCCGGTCATAGCCACATCGGCCCTGATCTGCTTTTTCGAGAAGGCCGATACGATTGCCGTGCATATGGTAATCCCAGCGGAAGGACCATCCTTTGGTACGGCTCCCTCTGGAACATGTACATGAATATCACACTTTGAAAACTGCTCTTCATCGATGTTAAAAGTTTTATACTGAGATTTTACATAGCTATAAGCCGCCTTTACCGACTCCTGCATCACCTCTCCAAGTTTCCCCGTCGAGATTATATTCCCGGATCCAGGCAGAAGGATGGCTTCGATCGACAGGACATCTCCTCCGGCCTCAGTCCAAGCCAGACCCGTTACTACTCCGACCTTCGGTTTATCGTCGGTTTCAAGTCTGGAATATTTAGCGACCCCTAGATAATCTCCCAGATTCTCGGCATCAACTTTGATTTCTTTCACTTTCTTACTGGATACCAACTTTCTGACTACTTTCCTGGAAATTTTAGAAATTTCGCGCTCGAGATTTCTAACTCCAGATTCCATCGTATATCGAGAAATAATTCTATTTACCGCGGAGTCTGTTATCTCTAATTCTTCAGATTTCAGACCATTCTGCTCCATCTGCTTAGGAATAATGTGAAGTTTTGCGATGGATAACTTCTCTTCCTCCGTATACCCGGTCAATGATATGAGCTCCATGCGGTCCAAGAGGGCAGGATGAATATCAAGACTATTGGCTGTGGTTATAAACATTACCTCAGATAAGTCGTAAGGTACTTCGATATAATGATCCACGAAAGCCTGATTTTGCTCTGGATCCAGAACCTCCAGAAGGGCCGAAGCTGGGTCTCCCCTCCAATCGGCTCCCAATTTATCGATCTCATCTAGCATGATGACAGGATTCGTAATCTTAGCCCTTCGAATGGCCTGAATTATCTTCCCGGGCATCGCTCCGACGTATGTCCTCCGATGCCCTCTAATCTCTGCCTCATCATTGACTCCCCCCAAGGCAATCCTCACAAACGTCTTATCGATGGCCTCTGCGATCGCCTTCCCGAGGGACGTTTTACCGACTCCAGGAGGGCCTATAAAACACATAATCTGCGCCTTCATTTTGGGGACTCTTTTCTGTACGGCGAGATACTCCATTATTCGTTCTTTAATCTTTTCCAGGCCGTAATGACTTTTATCCAATACTTTCTCGGCCTGACGCAGCGATGCTTTGCCGGTCGCCTGAGCCCACGGGATATTGAGGAGCCAATCTATGTAGGTCCTGATGATCCCACTCTCTTGGGATAGTGGAGCCATATTCCGCAATTTCTTCAGCTCTGAGATTGCCTTATCTTTCGCCTCCTTACTCATCATCGATTTTTTAATCTTTTCATCGATGGCTTTCAGTTCTGCGCTAAAATCATCGGTATCACCGAGTTCTCGATAAATCGCCTTGAGTTGCTCATTTAGATAATATTCCTTTTGATTTTTTTCGACTTGTTTTTTAACTCGGTTTTTTATTTTTTTCTCGACGAGGACGATTTCCGATTTTTCTTCCATCAAAAATATTAATTTTTCTAGCCTTTGTTTGACGGATAATGTCTCGAGAATCCCCTGTCGTTCACTAATCTTTAATGGCAAATATGAGGCGATTGTATCGCAAAGTTTCGATGGATCCTCGATAGATGAAACGGAAGAAAACACGTCTGCCGGTAGTTTTTTATTTTGTTTGAAAAAACTTTCAAAATTAGAGAGGAGAGCAAGAACCAAGCCATCAATTTCCTTTACGTCACATTCGATCGTTTCCGCTGGGATGGCTATGCCCTTCATCATATCATCATCGTCGATCACATTGACGACCGACGCCCTATAAAGCCCGCTGACTAAGATCTTGATGGTCCCATCCGTCAGCTGGATCATTTGATCTATATGGCAAATCGTCCCAAAATCAAACAAATCCTTCGGTAAAATAACGTCTATTGTAGAATCCCTCTGAGTCACCAGAAGGATTTGCTGATCGATACCAAATGAATCCTCTATGGCCTTTATCGATTTCTGTCGGCCAATAAAAAGGGGCACGACGAACTCCGGAAAGACGACGGTATCCCTCAATACGACGAGAGGGAGCTCCAATTCAGGTCCAACCTGATCGCGATTCTCGGCCTTCTTTTTTTTGATGCGAGGCATAAAAACGAAACACTCTACCAAATCCGGTGGATATTCTAAACCAGGGAACTGGTCTTGTCTATCCTGAATATCATTTGCGTAAACTCTCGATTAACTTATAATTTACTTTCTATTTACCTCGATTATATTGAAGATTTCTTTTATCGATTTTATTTTTCTTATTTTGACATCGGGAACCCCATCGTGATCTCCGGTCTTATGAGAGCAATAAATCTCCTCGAAGCCCAGTTTTTGCGATTCTTTCATACGTGCGAATGATAGATGAGCCTGTCTGATCTCTCCAGATAAACTGACCTCCCCGAAAAATACTGATTGCTTCGGAAGAGGTTTTTGAAAATTTGAAGAAATGATCGCGGAGACGACGGCTAGATCGGCCGCCGGTTCCGTAATTTTGAGGCCTCCAGCGACGTTCAGATAAACATCTTTATTCGAGAAATTTATTTTGCACCGATTGGATAAGACGGCGACCAACATCGAGAGTCGATTGGCATCGAACCCTACGGAAGATCGCCTCGGGATCGCGATACTCGTATGTGAAACCAGGGCCTGAATTTCTAGGAGGATTGGGCGGGTTCCCTCCACTCCGGAGAATACGGCCACCCCGCTCACATCGGCATTATATCCCGATAAGAATGCGGCCGATGGGTTTGAAACTTCTTCCAGGCCATGCCCAGTCATCGAGAAAACTCCAATTTCATCCGTCGGTCCATACCGATTTTTTTCGCATTTCAAAATCCTATAGTCATAAGATCTATCTCCCTCGAAATATAGGACACAATCGACCATGTGTTCCAAAGTTTTCGGGCCGGCGATTGCTCCATCTTTAGTAATATGTCCAACGATTATTATCGTCACCGTATTCTTCTTGGCGAAATTCACGAGCTCTTGAGTACAAAATCGAACCTGAGAAATGCTGCCCGGTGGTGATTGAATGACATCAGATCCGATCGTCTGGATAGAGTCGACGATAACGATTGATCCCCTGCTCAGTCCGGAAAGGGCACTTATGATCTGATGGATACTAGATGAGGAAGCAATCTTTAGCTGAGGACTATTTAAGTTTAATCTCCGAGCTCTCAAGAGGACCTGATCGATCGATTCCTCAGCGGAGATATAGACGAATTCGGACACTCCATATATATCAGACAACATCTGCAGGAGGAGAGTCGATTTTCCGATCCCAGGAGAGCCACCGAGCAAGATCACGGATCCATCGACTATCCCTCCCCCGAGAACTCGATTTAATTCTGAAATTTTAGTGATGCGTCTTTCAGATACACTCTTCGAGGCATCACTTTCGGAATCGTCCCCGAGGGAGGTAAAGAAATCATCTAAGACCGGCTCTGGGGTGCCTGCATAATTCTCCTGAATAACCTCTTCACAAACGGAATTCCAGGCCTTACAGACCTCGCATTGTCCCATCCACTTCGATAGGATAGCCCCACAATCTTGGCAGACATATCTCGAACTCGATTTGGCCATAATTCTAAAAAAATGAAAGAATCCCAACGGAGAACAGAACCGAAGTTTATCACTGAGTCCCCGATTAATCTAACTTCTTTATTCTCGCTAGATGTCTCTCGTCCGTGAAGGCAGTCGTCACAAATATATCGGCCCCGTAAACGGCCATTTCAGGCCCGATAAAGCCTGATCCAAAACAGAGGACATTCGCGTCATTGTGCTCTCTGGCGAGACGAATTATCTCTTCCTCGGCCCCCCAAACGGCCCTTATTCCCTTATAACGGTTGGCCGCGATATTCATCCCGACACCTGAGTGACACACGAGAATACCGAAACACTTATCAGACTGCAGTACATACTCAGATACTTTTTTGGCGTAATCCGGATAGTCGGCTGAGGCACAATCGCTATCTACCCCAAAATCCTCGACATCGTAACCAATCGCCTTAAAATGTTCACTCAAATCTTTTTTTAACCAAAATCCTCTGTGGTCTGAGCCGATCGCTAAGCGCTCAAAAATCAAACTGTTTCCCTCCCAACCGTATATTCCAAAACCATCTTTAGGGTTTCGGTCAACTTAGTCCTCGGAACAATTATATCCACCATTCCATGATCTCTCAAGAACTCAGATCTCTGGAATCCTTCCGGTAATTTATGTTTAATCGTTTTTTCGATCACTCTAGCTCCGGCAAAACCGATGAGGGCCTTGGGTTCAGCGATGTGGATATCTCCCAACATCGAGAAGGAGGCTAAAACTCCACCCGTCGTGGGATTCGTGAAAACATTGATGTAAGGTAGGCCAAATTCCTTGAGTCTACAAATCGCGGCGACGGTCGCCGGCATCTGCATCAGGGATAGGATACCCTCCTGCATCCGGGCCCCTCCAGAGGCCGTGAATCCGATCAGAGCAGCCCCCTTTTCGATGGCAGTTTCAGCGGCACGAATTATCGATTTGCCGACGGCAATCCCCATCGATCCTCCCATGAATGAAAAATCCATGACGAAGGCGACGGCTGGAATTTTCCCGATCGTGCCGACGGAGATCGCGATTGCCTCTTGATGACTCGTTTTCTGTCGCGTCTCTTTGAGTCTATCGACATATTTTTTTGTGTCCTTGAATTTTAGGGGATCATCCTTGACGCCGACGATATGAATTTCTTCGTACTGTTTGTCATCGAAAATGAGATCAAACCTAGCCTTGCATGGTAACTGAAAAT
>JAISBC010000058.1 GCA_031266385.1 Holosporales bacterium | reverse complement strand
ACTTGAGAATAGGTCCTCTTCTCCTCCAAAAAAAAACAGAATCAGACCTACCAATAGGGAGGGGATTTTTCTTATGTCGTTTACAGAATTTAAACCTTTATGATTTATGATGATTATAGGAATATTGGGGAGGATATATTTTTATGAAAAAATTTAACAAATTTACTAACAAGAACGTTGGAAATCCAGGCCTCACAAGGCCTTGGGGGGGGGGGGGGCTCCTTCTAGTTTGTACCCTGTTGCTTTTGAATTCTACCTGGGCCGCCACTTCTTATTCTCCCTTTCCTAAGTTTGGGTTATTTCTTAATGAGTCGGACACGACCACATTAGCTCCTTTTACTTTTGGGAGAAATTGGGCAAAGGAGGGGATGCTGGGCCCGTGCGTTATATCCTTGGACTCCACTGACCATGCTATTTGGTGTCCTAAAATGTTCCCGCTGGATGATCCTTTGCTTACAATTGTTCCAGGTCATATTATTGAGGGAAATTGGAGGATTAGCGACCTCGATAAAAATCAGGATGGGTATGGGGGATATTCTACGGTTGTTGGATTCGATTCCGCCTCTGATTTACAGGGGAGTGATTTGTTTCTGGCTACCATTGGTTATTGGCATGAAGTTATGATCTCAGGGGGATATGATCCTCTAGCTGCTCTGAAGGGTGCTTGGGACCATGTGAATCAGATCTGGTATTGGGTAACTGGCGATGATAGTTTGGAGTTGTCGGCAGGGAATTTGATTATTGTAGCTAATAAATTGAGTGATGTGGATTATGAATTGTGGTTTTTGTCTGGGGTGCGGAATTCGTTTGAGCTTTTGAGAGTAGATTATGAAGCTTTGCGAGAGACTATCTCGGAAAAGGATGATTTGATACAATCTCTACAATCTGAGCTTGACGGGAGAGGAGCGATTGAGCAAGGGTTTCTGAATGCTATAGAAGAAAAAGATGCCTTGATTCAATCTCTTCAGAAAGATATTAATGATCGTGATGCATTTATTCTTTCTCTTCAGGAAAATATGGAAGAGAAAGATGCGGATATTCAAGAACTTGACTTGATGGAGAAAAATAACAAGAAATGGCTGAAATTGACAGGATGTGTTGCGGCAGGATTTGCGGGGCTGTCAGCCTGGCTTCTTTGTCGCAGGAATAACTCCTGCCCTATTTTCAAATTAGAACTATGATATCTAATTTTTCAAAGATCTCGCGATGTCTTCGATGCATTCTGGGTTTGATATCGTCGTGATATCCTCGAAATCCCTTGTATCTCCCGAGGCAAGTTTTCTGAGGATACGTCTCATGATCTTCCCTGATCTCGTCTTCGGAAGGTCGGATACTATCGATATGACGTCTGGTTTAGTGATCGGGCTAATCGAATTCCTCACAATATCGGAAATAATTTGCGTGGCATTATCTCGATCGGAGTCTGTAATTCCGCGTTTCAGGACGATGAAGGCATGAATTCCTTCGCCCTTGATCGGGTGAGGAAACCCGACGACCGATACCTCGGCCACGATCCCAGACATCGAAATAGTCTCCTCGATTTCGATCGGGCTAATTCGATGTCCCGAGACATTCAAAACATCATCTATTCGTCCCGTAATCCAGTAATTTCCTTCGTGATCGAAGAATGCTTCATCCCCCGTAAAGTAATGACCATCGTTTGACTGTGAGTAATACATCCTCGTAATCGTATCTTCATTCCCGAAGACTCGAAGCAACATCCCGGGCAGAGGCTGATCGATGAATAGGGCTCCCGGTTTTTCGGGCCCTCCTATCAGTTCTCCGTCATCATCCCTCAACGAGAGTTTACACCCGAAGAACTGACGCCCAACATGTCCATAATTTTTCATATCATCGAGATTGCATAGAGGGGCCGTCGGGACACCTCCAAGTTCCGTCTGGCCCCACATATTAATCAGAGGGCAACATCTACGCCCTACCTTATCGAAATACCAGTGCCAGGCGTCCTTATTTAGGATTTCACCCATAACTCCTATGAGCTTCAGGGATTCTCTCGATGTATTTCCGAGGCTCTCGGCCTGGCTCTTCATCATGGCCCTGATGGCCGTGGGAGCCGTATTGAATGAAGACACCTTATGTTTATCTATTATCTCCCAGAAAATGGAAATCCGAGGATAAGTCGGAATTCCTTCAAAAATCACGGTAGTAATTCCGTTGCAGAGTGGACCATACAGAGCGTAAGAATGCCCTCCCATCCATCCGATATCTCCCGATCCCCAAAAGATTGAATCATCATTTATATCGAAGAAATATTTGTGGGTCAGGGAGGAAAAGAGGAGGTATCCACCAGTCCCCAACACGACTCCCTTCGGTTTCCCGACTGAACCGGAGGTATACAATATGAATAATTCAGACAATGAATCCGTATCCTCTATCGGGCATTCGGTAGCCCTCCTCCCCGATTCGACGTAATAATCGAAATCTAAATCACCATTCCATTGGATATCGATTCCTTGTCGCCGAACAATGATAGACCTTATCTCACGACCACATATTTCCCGGGCCATATCGATATTCCCTTTGAGGGGAATAATTTTGCCGCCCCTGACGCTGGCATCGCACGATATAATCCAGTTGGATTTACAATCGTTCATTCTCAGGGCCAGAGCATTCGGGGCAAATCCGGCGAACACTGCCGAGTAGGGGATTCCAAGTCGAGCGCAGGCCAGACAGGCATAAATCCCCTCGGGTACCATCGGCATATAAATCGTGACGTAATCCTTACGGGTTATCCCCAATTCCTTCAAAGTATTCGCAAATCGACAAACTTCTTCCTTTAATTTTCCGAAGGAAATCTTCTCGAAAACTTCAAATTTATCACTCTGCCAGATGATGGCAGTCTTTTCTGGATTCTTTTCGGCGTGGCGATCAACACAGTTATAGCAGGCATTGATTTTCCCGTCTGGGAACCACTCGCTATTCCCAAACCTTGTTTTCTCCATTATCTTTTCTGGGCGACGACTCCACGATAGTCTGTCGATCTGAGCAGCCCAGTACTCCTCTGGATTCCTGATGGAGAAATCATATAGTTCCCGGTAAAGCTCTGGATTTCTCCAGGCATCTTCATGTCTTAGCCAGTTTTTATGATCGACCACTATTCGTTACTCCATCTAAATGTCAGATCGATAAGAAAATTCCTATGATCGTCGCGGACAATCCGGTCGCCAAGAGCCCGGCTATAAATGCCTTTCCAATGAGGGATGTGATGCATTTCTGGGTCGGAGCGAGGGCCGCCATCCCACCAACCGTCACCCCAATGCATGAAAAATTTCCAAAATTCGTGATGGCATAAATCGCCTTGACGACGCTATCTCTGGCGACCTCACACTTCGCTAAATCGAAATACGCGACGATCTCGTTGACCGCCAATTTTGTTCCCAAAATTTGAGAAATTGCTAATAAATCGGCATCTCGAATCCCGATAATCCAGGCGAATGGATACATGGCGAGTCCAAAAATTTTCTGAAGGGTCAGCGGATTTCCGTCTCCCCCGGAAAATATGGCCAATAACTGATTGACGAGGGCTATGAGGGCGACCATACCGATCATCGAGCCCACGATACACCACCAGACGAAACATCCATCAGATAGCCCCCTCGATAGGGCTCCCATGAAGCTGGAATAGGGCCGGTCATCGGATGACAGATTTTCGGAGGAGGATACCTCATCATCGGCCTGATCACAAGGATACCCCATAACACTGCATACGATGAGGGCAGAGATGACGCTGACGACACTCGACATAATTATATGCTTCATGGCGTCGGGGCAGATCGCTTCGATGGCGCTCGCACAGATTGGCATAATCGAGGCCGCCGCCGTCGAAAAGGCCAGAGCCAAAATGATGAAAACGTCCGAATTGCTCAGTGATGCCAATTTATGTTTGATTAGGAGCGGCGCCTCCAATTGTCCAATAAAAATCCGGGCGGCCGCGACCATACCGACAGATTCGTTTATCTTAAAGACTTTACGGAAGACGTACCCGACGACTTTGGCTAATACCGGCAGGATATTCAGATAAGTCAGAACGGCCGCGAGAATACCAAAAAGAATGACAGTTGGCAGGGCCTGAAAGGCTAGGATGAATGTGGAGCCCCCCTCATTCAACGGGAATGGAGAATCTCCTCCACCGACATACCCGAAGACAAATTTCGTTCCCTCAATCGTCGCGTCTCTGACTTTCATGATCCCCTGAGCAATGCACTCGAAAAAGGATACGACGATGGATGAATTCATCATCGCGAAGACGACGCAAACCTGTAAGGCGATTCCTAGCCCTATGACTCCCCAGTCTCTCTTTTTCTTGATGGAATCGGAACCACCGAGGAGAAATGCTATGACCAGAAGGGCAAGGTATCCGATGAGAGGTCTAAACATCCGAAATTCTTAGGAAATTAATACCGTCGACACGGAGCGGATCATACATCATAAAGTCTCAATCTTGCCATAATTTTTTTACGATTAAACTATACGATCTTATAAACTTCGGCCCCAGTGAAAATACCTAAATGGAGCCCACCCCACGCCTCTTCCAGTAGATAATGAGAGGGGGAGGGGGTGGCATAATGGCTTTACTGGTGGGTTTTATACTTGGCCTCCGCTATCATCCTCCATTTCCTCTTCTTTCCTAGCATCTTCTGCGCTATGCTGTGGGCCATCAGCTGTGTAGGACGCTAACCAGTCGGGATCGTATGGATACATTCTTCGGTAGACTTCTAGCATTGTTTGTTCTTGGAAGCTATTGATTTGTGCAGCGAGGACATTGATTGCTTGGAATTCTGGACTCCCAGTAACCTCGGGACATTTTTCTTCCAGGAATGGTATTAAATACATTTCCTCGGCTGCCTGCAGAATTTGGCCTACCGTGAGGGATTTGTCATTTCCAGCGGCCATTTGGAATATTTTTATTGCTGACTCTATTTTGGTTGCCATTGCCAATATAAACCCTTCTCCTCTGTGTGAGGAATATTGGTTGAATACACGCATAATATCGGTCTGCAGCAAGTAAGGATGTCCCGGATAACGAGCTGGAGTGAAGAAAAGACTGCGTTCAGGTTTGCCATGATTGTTTAGTTGTTTGGCGGTCGCTTCAGCAAGAGTATGAGGGTGAACTAATCCCTTGAATGGAGAATCTGCAGGATTTCTCTCAGAGTCTATTGGAGGTTGCGGATATTCATCACTAGCGACCATATGGATTATTGCCCTGCGGCCTGGTGGAGTGGCGTCAGCACCCTGCATCCCACTCACCTCTCTCGAGGTAACTAGAATCATTAATGCTGTAAGGCCGACAAAAATCTTTGCTGCAATTCCACTAGTGTTTCTGCTCTTGACTTGAATTCTCATGACGCTATCTAGTTGTTTTAATTAATCAATTCCAGCATTCTACTTTGTCTTGTGAAATTATTCAATGGCTTTTGTTTGTTGTCTTTTGTCTACATCTGATCGACAGAATGTTGGAACTTGGATATCTTAGCTCGATTTTAAATTGATGACTATCCCCATCATTAAATCGAGCAGTCTATTTTCTTCGAAGATCCCCAGCTCCTTGCCGGAGACAAATACCTTCGCATGGCCTTTCTTGAAGCCGAAGATGCCGATATCAGAATTGCTGGCCTCTCCGGGGCCGTTTACGACGCACCCCAGAATCGAGATCTTCATATTCAAGTAAATATTCTCGCAATATTCTTCGAGAGCCTTCGATAATCCGATCACATCGATCAAAGTTCGAGAACAAGTTGGGCACGACACGATATCGATGCTTCCCGCAAGAAGCCCCAATGATTTCAGGATTTGCCGCCCAACCTTAACTTCTTCGGCAATATCTCCCGAAAGAGAGACTCTGATCGTATCTCCGATACCATCCAGCAGCAATGATCCGATTCCAACGGCCGATTTTATCGTCCCTGGAAAGCAGGTTCCTGCCTCCGTAATCCCGACGTGCAGTGGATAATCTATGCTCTGGGATAGCATCCTATAGGCCGTAACGGACGTTCGAACATTCGAAGATTTCACGCTGACTTTAACCCTCGTAAAATCCAAATCTTCCAGTTTCCTGCAATTTAATACGGCGCTTTCGACTAATGCCTCAGCCGTCGGTTCTCTATATTTATCGAGGATATCTCGTTCAATCGATCCTGAATTAACTCCGATACGTAAGGCGCAATCAGCGTTCTTTAGGGCCTTAACGATTTCTTGAAGAGCAGTCGAGTCGATATTCCCCGGATTTATCCTGATTCCGTGAACTCCGGCCTCGATCGCCTCGATGGCCCTTCGATAGTCGAAATGAATGTCGGCTATAATTGGAATCTTTTGGTCCGATCTCAAAATTTCTCGTAAGGCAATGGTCGAATCCTTGGTCGGACAAGAAATTCGGATCAAATCACACCCCGCGGATTTTGCTCGATCGATCTGGGCCAATGTCGCCCGGACATCTTCGGTATTGGTGTTCGTCATGGTTTGGACCGAAATTGGAGATCCATCTCCGATCTCGATAGCCCCAACGGATATCCGATTCTTCGAGGCCATATCAGAGGTAATTCTTCAGGTAGCGGCCGGTGTGGCTGGCCTCACATTGAGAGATTACCTCTGGAGTCCCCTCGACGACGATAGTTCCTCCATTCCCTCCCCCTTCGGGGCCGATATCGATGATCCAATCCGCCGTTTTAATGACGTTCATATTATGTTCGATGACGATCACTGAGTTTCCGGCATCCACCAGCAGATGTAAAATCTCGAGCAACTTTTTTGTATCGTCCATATGGAGCCCAGTCGTCGGTTCATCGAGGATGTACAGCGTCCTTCCGGTTGATCTCCTGGATAGTTCTTTGGCGAGTTTGACCCTCTGGGCCTCGCCACCCGAAAGGGTCGTCGCCTTGTGTCCAATGGTTAAATACCCGAGCCCTACCTTACAAAGGCAATGCAATTTCTGATAAATAGCTGGTTGATTTTTGAAGAGAGTTGCCCCATCTTCAATCGTCATATCCAGGACATCCGAAATGCTTTTACCCTTATACTTAATTTCCTGGGTCTCTCGATTGAATCGAGATCCGTTACATTGATCACATAGGACGTATACATCCGGTAAAAAATGCATCTCGACTTTGATGACGCCGTCTCCCTTACAGGCCTCACACCTTCCCCCCTTGACATTAAATGAAAAACGGCTCGCTGAGTATCCCCTGGCCCGAGATTCTGGAAGTCCAGCGTACAGAGTTCTGATATCTGAAAAACAGCCAACATATGTCGCCGGATTTGATCTGGGAGTCCTACCTATCGGGGACTGGCTAATATTGATTACTTTATCCACAGTTTCAATATTTTTAATCTCCTGTAAATCGTTGGTATTTAGCATCTTGCGATTCATTTTACTGAAGATAGCGGTGTATAGCGTATTGATAACGAGAGTCGATTTCCCAGACCCAGAAACTCCCGTTATACAAACGAAGACGTTTTGAGGAATTTTCACATCGATGTTTTTTAGGTTGTTCGCATTTGCTCCGATAATGTGCAGAACATTGGATTTATTGATCCATCTCCTCGTTTTTGGGACCTCTATCGTTTTTCGCCCAGAAAGATAATCCCCCGTCAAGCTATTGGGATTATCCTTAATCTCTTCGACCGTTCCACAGGCGCAAATTTGCCCTCCATGAACTCCAGCTCTCGGTCCCATATCGATGATCCAGTCTGAGGCATACATGGCATCCTCATCGTGCTCAACGACGATGACCGAATTATCGTAGTCCCTGAGTTTCTTCAGAGTCGAAATTAGCCGGTCATTATCTCGCTGATGAAGCCCGATCGATGGTTCATCGAGGACGTACATAACTCCCGTCAGACCAGAACCGATCTGAGAGGCGAGCCTTATTCTCTGGCTTTCCCCGCCGGAGAGGGTCGCGGATGCCCTGGATAGGGTCAAGTATTCCAGGCCAACATTGACCAAAAATTGCAGGCGATTTTGAATTTCTTTAAGAACTTTGTCGGCGATGGCTATTTCTTTTTGATCAAGTTTGTCCCATAACTGAACGATCCAGTCACTCGCAGAATCTATCGACATATTTGAAACTTCGGCGATATTTTTACCATCAATCTTGACGCTCAGGGCTTCTGTGGAAAGCCTCGTTCCCTGACAAACGGGACATACCTCCCTCGGCATTAAGGCGTCGCAGTCGGGGTCTTCATCATTATCAAAAGCCTGAGCTCGACCAAAGAAATATGATCCCGACAGGCCTCCAGTGATCCCGATTCCACCGCATGATTTGCATGCTCCCTTTGGATTGTTGAATGAAAATAACCTCGGTTCGATTTTTTCGATGCAAAATCCGGATACTGGGCACGCTAAATTTTCGGAAAAAATCCGCTCTTCGTTATTCACAAAATTTTTCGCAATTAACAGACCGCCAGAGTTTTTTAGAGATACTGGGACAGAGTTCGCGAGCCTCTGTTTAAGTCCTTCGATTTCATCGTCTTCCGTTGGAATCGAAATTCTATCAATCACAATCGATATGTCATGT
The DNA here is from genome assembly GCA_031266385.1 of Holosporales bacterium. GTDB lineage: Bacteria > Pseudomonadota > Alphaproteobacteria > RUG11792 > RUG11792 > JAIRNI01. Next base: position 8,883 of record JAISBC010000058.1, on the reverse strand, counting down.
TTTATATTTTTTAAAAGGGCCGGAATATCATCGATGAGATATAATTTTCCATCGACGAAGACCCTCTCGAAACCTGCCCTTTTTATGGCCATCAGCTCATTCTTGAATTCTCCTTTCCTGCTGCGAACCATCGGCGACAGAATGTATAGCTTCGTTCCGGCTGGATATTTTAAAATTGCATCGACGATTTGTGAGACGGTCTGCGCCCGTATCGGTAGCCCCGTCGCCGGAGAAAATGGGATTCCGATTCTGGCATACAGCAATCTGAGATAATCATAAATTTCGGTTATAGTACCAACCGTAGATCTCGGATTTTTAGAGATCGTTTTTTGCTCGATCGAAATCGAGGGGCTCAATCCATCGATGCTATCGACATCCGGTCTCGGCATGAGATTGAGGAACTGCCGAGCATATGCCGATAAACTCTCGACATACCGTCTTTGTCCCTCGGCGTATAACGTATCGAATGCCAAAGTTGACTTTCCAGAGCCACTCAATCCCGTTATGACAACCAATTTATTTTTCGGTATATCGATATCGATATTTTTTAGATTGTGCTCTCTGGCTCCCTTGATCCTTATAAATTGCTGCATAAAAAAACGAACGACTACGCCTGACCTATCTTATCTCTGATCGCGCGGGCGGCCCTATCGGCCTCAAAGAGGCATGGTACCACATTTTTCTTCTTACCGGGATAAGTTATGGCATCTCCAATCGCATAACAATCACGAACCGATGTTTCCATGTTCTCCATTTTGACCTCTATCAGACAGTTTTTGATCTGGATTCCCATTTCTTTGATCCCGTGAATCGTCGATTGCCTCGCCGAAAATCCGTAGCAGAAAATGATGTGATCGGCCTCGATCTCTTCGGGAGCAGTATCATTCCGCCCTCTAATCCTTACGTAACGCCCAGTATCTGATTCCTCGAGAGCCAGGATATCATAATTCATTTTAAGGAGAATTTTTCCAGAATTAGCCAATCCATTTATGATGCTAACTTTTGCCGGTTCGCAGGAGAAATCTGCCCGGCGATGAACTAAGACGACTTTCTTGGCGATCATCGATAATTCGGTCGCGAAATCGACGGCTGAATCTCCACCGCCCGCGATGACAATCCTTTTCCCGGTGAAAAGATTCATATTGATACAGTAATGCTGAATGAAATCGGAGTCGGCCTCGATCTTTAGCGAAATGCTTGATGGAATATTCGGGACGGCATCTCCAATTCCGGTCGCCAGAATAATGAATCGCGATATAATCGATCCGTGATCTGTATCGATTTTGAAGAATCCGTCTTCGAGGCGTGAAATACCATCGACTTTCTGGCCGAACAGGGTCATGGCGGCGTGTGGGAGACACTGAGCCGATAGGATCGAAATGTAATCCCGAGCAAGGATATCCGGAAACCCCGGGACTCCATACATCGTTTTTCTGGGATAAAGGGTTTCACACTGACCACCAGGAATGGCCATGGACTCGATGACACAGACCCTCAAGGCCGACAAAAATCCACAGCAATAAGATGCGTAAAGACCGGCGACACCGGCCCCGACGATAACGACATCGTAATCGCGATGCGCCACAGAACGATGGGCCTCTACTGAGCTACCTCTCCGATGACTAACTTCACTCTTTTATTCATCCTGGATATTTTCCGGGCGGCCGTATTTTTATGGATTACACGCTTTCCGACTCCGCGCATAATCTCTTTCTGAGCGGCCGAAAACGCGGAAAGAACCGCATCTTTATCCAACTTGCCCGCGAGGGCAGATTCGAGTTTTTTGATGAACGTCCGAATACGACTCAAACGATTTATATTGACGACACGCTGCCTAGCCGTTTTTCTAATACTTTTCTTTGCGGACTCATGAGAGGCCATACCAAAACCTTTCCCAGAAACGATCGGTAAACATAAAGATAATCTACCATTACACTACCTCCAAGATCAAGCAGAATCCATGAATCATGCAAGTTTATGCAGGTCCAATCCCCAGACATCTTCTGTAAATATCAAACATTCATACCCCCATATCAGCACCCCCTCGGCGCTATGCAGTAGATCTGTTAAAGCATTTCGAAAATCTCATGTACAGTGGGGGTCAAAAATTAGTATTCGGATACACTCAAATCTCGCTGTACTGCCCTTAATGTTGGGAAAATTTTCAGAGGTAAAGGGTAATGGTGGAATAAATCCCCAAATATGTGTGTCAAGAGGCTTATTCTACAAATTTATTGTAACCATTTAGTTTTATTTTTAGGATTTGGCTCTGCATGAACTTGGATAAAATGACTTTTCCACATGGAATTAGGCGGTATTTTATGCTACAATCTTATTGTTGGGATTTTTTTTATTCGAGCTAGATGATGTGCAGGTTTTTGGCGCTCTTTTTGTTGGTGGCATCATCGTGTCATGCTCGGATTGTATTGACATATGACTACTCTGACGTCGACGCCTTTTTGGAACAAATTGAGTATGACTTAAGTAGTAATGAAGATGATGACGAACTACGAAATTTTGCTCTGAGAAATTTGGCTGAAACACGCAATGCGTTAAAAGCCGTAAGAACTGCGGATAAAAAAAGTGATAGCGCAAAACTTAAACTCTTGATCGATGACTTTCATAAGAGACTTAGGATACTAGAAGGATTATACAGAAGAGTAAAATGCAGTGAGAAGAGTGATCTGGGAAGGCTTTCATCAGTAGGTGATCCGGCCAGCCTAATCATTAGGCTGAGCTGCCCTCAGAATAGTCGCAAAATTAAGCAAGATAGAAATTTGCCCATATTTTTTGTTGGTAAGGATAGATCTGCGCCCAGTGGTGGAGTGGTATCGTGTTCCTTCACAAATTCTTCAAGCAAAACAGATTTTGAGCATCCTCCTTCGGTGCCTTAATTAGAATATGGCTCTAGGTAGTTTTATTGGACAGAAATGCTAGCAGAGTCGCTTGGTATCTTAGTCGTTCTGCTCCTCATCCTTGGGTCGGCGTATTTTGCTGCCTGCGAGACGGCGATGACAGCCTATTCCAAGGCCAAAGTGTTCAATCTGGCTAAAAATGGCAATAAAAGGGCTGAAGTTATCGTAGGGTTACAGCCCGAGGTTGGGCTCGTCATTAGTTCAATATTGACATGCAATACCATCCTCAATTCGCTATCAGTATCTCTCGCGAATACGCTATGTATCGACGCATTCGGAGAGTCGGCCATATTCTATTGTCCAATAATCATCAGCATTTTCATCGTTTTATTTGCAGAAGTATTACCGAAAATACTTACCATTTCTAATCCAGAGAATATTCTATTACCATCCGCGTATTTTATAAAATATACATACCTAGTCTCGAGGCCATTGAACAACATCATCGGTATAGTCGCAAAAAATTTGCTTTCCATAGTAAAACCATCTCCATCCGGGAAAGATGCCTATACCTCTTCATTGGAAGAATTGAGGGGAGTCATCGATCTGCACGATGGTCCGGACGTCGAGGAAGCCAAGCAGGAAAAGGCCATGATGCAGAACGTCCTGGATCTTGGGAGTGTCGCCGTCGGCAACATCATGATTCATCGCAAATATGTGACGATGCTATGTGCAGACGATGAAACCGACACCATAATCGAACAGGTAATAAATTGTCCTTTTACGAGGATTCCGATTTGGAGTGGCAATCAGGACAATATCATCGGGATCCTCCATATTAGGGATCTTCTGAAGACATTGCGAGCTGGTGGAATCGCCAATAAACAAGATATTCTAGGCGTTGCATTAAAACCGTGGTTTATACCGGAAAATAATGATCTCCTAGATCAGCTTCAGGCCTTCAGATCCAGGCGGGAGCATTTCGCGGTCGTGGTCGATGAGTACGGGAGTTTCATCGGGATTATTACCCTCGAGGATATCATCGAAGAGATAGTCGGAGAAATTTCGGATGAACATGATGTAAATCAATTTACAGGGATCCGCCGTCAAGGAAATGAATCATACATCATCGACGGGTCGGTGAACATCCGGGATCTCAATCGAGAGATTGGATCAAGATTCCGGAATGATGTGGCGGCAACTCTTGCTGGACTTGTCATCAATTCTATCGGTATAATCCCCGAGGTTGGTCAGACGTTTTTACTGTTCGGGTATAAATTCGAAATACTGAGGAAGCAGAGGAATCAGGTTACCTTGCTGAAGGTTACTCACCTACCGAACGACGAAGAGAGAGATGATGCTGAAGAGTGATAATGTTTTAACTTCTGTCGATTTTGATCATGCAGAAAATGTTGTGGTATTTTTGCATGGTTATGGTTCGTGCTGGGAGTTCTTCCCGGAATCTCATAAATCGTATTTTGCTAAGGAGTTGAAAAATACGGTCATTTGTGCCCCGAATGCCCCATTCGTATGTGATGCTGGTCGTGGATTCCAATGGTTTAAACTTAGGGATATGTCGTACCAGGAAATAAGACGGGGGTTGGATACTGTTGCCACTATGCTCTCAGATTATATCGAAGATTTGTCGAATACATATGAGTGCGATTCCATTAATGTGGTTGGATTTTCTCAAGGGGCCATGCTGAGTTTCGAGACGCTATATCATTCGGATAAGGTAAAGAAAATAGTCGCATACGCCGGGATGTTCGTTCCTGCCCCAAATAAACCGATCGCCGCAAAATCAGCGAAAGTCTTGATCGTACACTCGATGGACGACCAATCGGTTCCATATATTAACGCGAATCTGGCCAAAGATAATCTCGAGGCCGCCGGAATTCCATCTCAAATCGTAACATGTGATGGCATCGGTCATTCGATTTCGGTCGACGGATTAGAGGCTGGAGCGCGATTTATTACCGGAAATTTCTAAGGTCCGCATCTTATTAATCCGGAACGAACGATTTTTTTACAATTTTGGTTTAAAATTTCTCACTGTGATGTGCTTTAAGTCAAGGTTTTGACGTTATTGACTTGATCGGTGAATCTTTGCTACAGTCCTCTTGTCGCTTGATCATTATGGTATTGTACTGGGGGTCCTCGATTATTGCTCGGTTCGTTTTGCTTAGCCGTTCTCGGATAGTATTTCTGGCTATCGTGGCTGGGGCTCTGTTGCTGTCCGGCTGTGCCCACGTTATTCATCAGGATCTGCCGGCTACGGCTACGGATAATAAGTCCGAGGCTGGTCTGGGTAATCTCAGTGATATCGATAAAATAATCGCCGCCGAAGAAGAAAAAAATGGGATTCCAAGAGGATTATTGAAGGCAATAACGGAAGTTGAGTCGGGTTGCAATCCATATTTCGTCAACACGCATGGGCGGTCTCTGCGGTTCAAATCGCAGGCCGAGGCCCTCGATTGCATCGAGCGTATGATTCGTCAGCGAAAGCTCAACCTGAGTATTGGATGCGCTCAGTTACATTATAAATCTCATAGGAATAATTTTTCATCTGTATCCGATATGCTAGATCCGAAAAAAAACATAGCGTACGCCGCTAAAATCCTGAAGAACCTATACCTTAAATATGGCAACTGGAGCGATGCGACGAAGAGATACCACGCGGCCAAAGCAAAATACTACATTCCATATTACAGGAAAGTGGTGAAAAAATACGGCCGGGAATTATAACGATTTTTACGGATATCTAATTATTTTCATTAAATCTGAGGCGATATTCTGTTCGTTGTCGTACCAGGCCGAGACCGTGAGCGTCCTGGATTGGGTGACCCTCGTTAGTGGCAGATCAACGATCGTCTTGTGAGGATCGTTAACGTAATCGGTCGAGACTAGCGGCTCGGAAGTACATGACATGATCCCTTTCAGGGCGCCTCGAGAGGCCTCCTCAAAGGCAGAATTAACCTCATCCTCATTGATCTCCTTCGATACAACGCATGTGAGCTGTAACAACGAAACATTAGCCGTAGGAACCCTAATGGATACACCATCAATTTTCCCGGCTAAATGAGGGAGGACGAGGGCGATTGCTTTGGCCGCTCCGGTCGACGTCGGAATGATCGACAGGGCCGCAGCTCTGGCCCTCCTGAAATCCTTATGTGGAGAATCGACGAGCTTCTGATCGGCCGTATATGCGTGAATGGTCGTCGCAAACCCAGACTGAAGCCCAAATGCCGAATCAACGACATAAACCAGTGGGGCTAGACAATTCGTCGTACACGATGCCGTCGAAATTATTTCGTGCTCAGGCTTAATAGATTGATGATTAATTCCATAGACCACGGTTATGTCGGCCCCATCGGCCGGAGCCGTTATGATGACTCGTTTTGCCCCGGCCGTTAGATGTTTTGAGGCATCCGCACGCTTGGTATACCGCCCCGTGCTCTCGACGACCTGATCTACTCCTCGTGCCCCCCAGTCGAGACGTTCTGGATCCGAAATACTCAGATACTCGATTTCCTGCCCATCTATGACGAACCCATTTTCGGTCTCCTGGACCGGATACTTGAACCTCCCCTGAACGGAATCATACTTCAGGAGGTGGATTGCAACCGCCTTATCGGCGATATCGTTGATATGGGTTATCCTGATATTATCCCCCTCGTCAGTACCCTCAAAATATCTCCTCAATACCGCTCGTCCGATTCTTCCGAAACCATTTATCCCGACGTTAATCATCCTTTTTTCCATCTCCTTTACTCTTCAAAAACTCTAGTCATTTTCCCCGGCCTGATCGCTCTTTTGGGTGAGCGTTCCAATTGCCTCTTTATCAATATCGATATCTAGCGGTTTTTTAAGAGCCATCATCGTGATGGCCATAATATCGTTTGAGGCTCCGGCTTCCATGAAATTCGCCAGTAGTTTTTTGGTTTCATCCGACGCACTCACACCGATATCCGTATCCTGAACGGCAACCACCATCTGCCCTCCATCGGGCGTTTTGTAATTCGTAGCCTCTCCCTTCCTAATCATCGACATGATATTCATGACTATGTTTGGATTCTGTATAACTTCCAGAACCTTTTTCATATCGACATTCGTCCCATGGCCATGTACGGCCTCAATCAGGTCCTTCTTAGAGACTTTATAAACTTTGACTTTTTTCTGCTTTTCGACCTCTGCGGCTGCCTTATCATCGTTGCCGACTATTTCTCGGGCCTTCGTTTCGGCTTCCTTTTCCCTATTGTGAGTTATGTAATCATTCTTAACCTTATCGATGATTTTTTCGAACTGCGGTATCTCGGAGTTCTCAATTTTTCTAACGTAAACGACGTAGGATACCGAATCACTTTCCTTCGATTCGATGATCTGTGTAGCCTGATTTTCGCCGACATCGAACGATGCCTGAATCAGCTCCTTCCTCGTTGCCTCATCTTTTACTACATCCGTCATCTCTTTGCCGTCTTTCACGAATGATTTGAATTCTATAACCTTGAGGCCAGTTTCTTTTGCGACTTCATCGATACTCTTCCCAGATCCGAATCCATCGTCAATCTTATTCCTGATGGATTTGATTTTTTCATAAAATTCCGGAGAATTCAATTTTTCGTTTCGTATTTCCTCTTTTATTTTTAATTTAATTTCATCTGCATCTTGCATCTTGGCTGCATTTATTTTGATTAACCTATAGATATAAAATTGTCCACCAGAAGAGCAAACGGGTGATGTTTTATTCAGGGCTAACTCAAAAAGATCTTTCCCGAATTGCTCCGGTAAATCGGATAGCCGAATGCCACGAATAACATCGGATTGAATAGCAAACTTCTTTTTGATTACATCCGAATCTTCGCCGGCATTGATCATATTCCAGGCCTTATCGGCATCTTCCCTGTTTTCAAACTGAAATCTCTCAAAATCTCTATTTTCTTCCTGATTATACTGATCCTTGGTCTGCTGGTATTGAGCCTCAACATCGTCCGGATTGACGTACAAAGCATCAGCAGCGAGTGCCTGGTAATCGATCTGTAAAACGGCCAAGTTTCGACGCTCTGTAACTTTATAAGTGTCCTTATTTACTTCGAAATACTGTTTAACCTCGTCATTCGATGGATTTTCTTCCACTACCATATCGGAGAGATCCAACTTCAATACCAACAGAGTCTTCTTCGCTTCAAATTCCTTGGCGATCTGCTCTCGGATAAAGGCTGGGATCCGGTAGCTCGTGACTATCGGCTGCAGCAACTGCAAACGCTCTAGGCTGTCTTTAATTTGCGACAAGAATGTGGCCTCTCCTATCCCGGATTTCGTGAGCACACTCGAATAGAGCAATTCGTTGAACATATTGTTCACATGAAAATTAGGCATCGACTGTACTACGCTGAGGATGCTCTTTTTCGGGATTATAATTCCGAGACGCCTGAGGGATTGCTCGAAAACAGACCTGTTCACTATGTTGTCGATTACGATTCCTTTGACATCGACATCCTTCATCTCTTTGTCAGAGAGCGGAGCCTCAGCTCCATTTTTAATTCGTTGTTTTTCGCTGTGATATTCTCGAAGGAATGCATCGGCTGAAATCCGAGCTTTTGAGACGCTTATCACAGTTCGAGATGCCGAATAATTCCTAAAAATATCACCAACTCCCCACAGGCAGAAGCTGAGAATTATGGCCCCAAATAGAATCTTAATGACTAAGCTATGAGAGGCATTTCTGAGCGATTTTAACATTGATCCAAAAAAAATGATGTTTCAAGAACGATCACACCGACATATTATATACCCAACACATCTGAAAAACTAGCTCACCATGGCGCTTGTGTGTAGGTTCATATGATATGAGACAAAGGCTGAGCCTCCAGAACCCTACTTACATACTCCATAGGAGTGAGTCCTTTCAATCCACATACCGTATCCTCCATCATATTAATACCAGCATAGAATTCTTCTCTGAATATTCTGTTACTCCTCTCTACTCCACCATTATACTGAGGCCTTGCAGGAGGTAGTACTAACAGAG
>JAISBC010000009.1 GCA_031266385.1 Holosporales bacterium | reverse complement strand
TAATGAATATGCAAGAGAAAGTATTATTAAGGAAGAGATCAATAATAGAAACTGTATTTGGTTATTTAAAAAGAACAAAAGAAATAGAACATACGAGACATAGATCTGTGACGAATATGCTTATTCATATTGTTTCAACACTTGTATCTTACCAATTGATGGATAGAAAGCCCAGTATCTCACCTGTTTACAAGGGCTTGCCCTAATCCATTATTCGCGTTATTTAGGTTTCGTACCCTATCCTGAATAGTGTAAACTTATCGAGTCTCAAGTCTTTCTGTAAGATCATGAATGGAAATGCCTCAAATCCCCCAGAGAATAGATAGTATCGCAGTTTCAGGAACGGTAACAACACCGCCAATCCCTCAGGATTCGTCAGTTTTTGATATGTTTTGGAATGCTGGCTTCATGATCAAGATTGTAATTCTATCGTTGCTCCTGGCGTCCATCTGGTCGTGGACTATCATAATCAGCAAGCATTTAAAATTAAAGCGCCTCAATGTTGAGGCAAATATTTTTGAGGATAATTTCTGGTCTGGAGCACCTCTCGAATCACTATATCGTGAGATGAAGGATGTCGCCTATGACCCAATTTCTAACGTTTTCTGTGCGGCCATGACGGAATGGATGCGATTTTCATCAGGAAAACTGAAAAGTTCTGGCGAGTCTGGAGCACGATCCGTGGAGCAGAGAGTAGAACGAATCATGCAAATCGCGATCAGGAAAGAAATCGATGAATTAGAGAAGGGATTGGGATTCTTATCGTCCCTCGGAACGAACGGGGTCATCATCGGCCTGTTCGGGACGGTCATCGGAATTCTCAATGGATTTAAAGCGATCGCCCTGCAGCAGAGCACGAGTATCGCGACCGTTGCTCCGGTTATCTCGGAGGCCCTCTTTACGACGGCCCTCGGGATAGTGGCGGCCATCCCTGCGGCCCTAGGTTATAATAAATTCATGAATGATACGAACAGATATATCAACAGACTGGAAACCTTCGCGGATGAGCTAAATTCGATTATATCGAGGCAATTCGATGAATAGCCGCCGGAGAGCACAACAGCGCCAGAAACCGAGTATTAACATTAATATTGCACCCCTCGTCGAGGTAATGCTCGTCCTGATCATCATCTTCATGATTACGGCTCCGATGCTGAATGTTGGGATTCAGGTCGACCTGCCGAAGACGAAGGCATCGTCCATTAATGAAACGAAATCAACTCCGATCATCATTTCGATTGATGGTGATTCTAAAATTTTTATCGAAGAGGCAGAAGTTTCCATCGAAGATCTCATTCAAAAATTACCGATGATATTGGATAATGGTAAGAGTGATACAGTGTACGTTAGGGGAGATAAAAATTTGCAGTACGGGAGGATCATGGAAATTATGGGGGTAATATCGACGGCCGGAGCCTGCAAAGTTTCTCTGATCGCTGATCCGGATATTTCATCATCGAATGAGAAAGGGGCTACCCCAAAAATTCCAGAGCCTCAGAAAAAAAATAGCAGAAATTCGACCAATAGAGGGCGTTAAAAGTGACTCGCCTTGCCCTCATCCTTTCTCTAGTTATCCACCTCGTCGTGATCGTTTTCATGTATCTAGATGTCGGAGAATTATTTTCTCCGAAACTAAAGGATTCTGGCCATGCAGTCTTTGATTTCGTCGAAATTGGTCCAAAGAGTAAGTCTCCAATATTATCGGAAAATGAGGGAAGGGTCTCTAAGACGAAATCCCAGGAAACGACAGATGTTCCGTCTCGTAGCAAAAATAAGCAACCTACCAAGAATTCTCCAGCCACTGAGAATCCACCAAAAGAAAAAGCAGATGCCATTCCATTGGCGCCCAAAAAGCCTCAAAAAAAACCGCTACCAAAGAAAATGCAGCCTCAAAAACCGAAGACCCCCAGTAAATCGAAGCCTCCGGAGAAACCAAAAAAGGCCACTCAAAACGTAAAAAAAAACACCAGCAAGGCCGTGGTCAACCTCGACGACCGTAAAAAAAAGAATATAAATAGCAAGACGGCGAAGAAATCATTCGACAGCCTCCTCGATAGCGCCACGGCCGAGACTAGCCACGAAAATACGGGGATGAAGGCTGAGGAGGTCGGGGAGACCCTGACGGCGACTCAGGTTGATCTCATCAGACAAACGATCCGAAAATGCTGGCATTTCCCGGCTGGATTAAAAAATGCCGATGCATTGATCGTGGATATTAAGATGAGCTTGGATCCAGAGGGGAACGTGAAATCCGCCGAAATCGTAGACAAAAAACGCATGAAAAACGACCCGAATTTCAAGGTGGCGGCCGAATACGCCTATCGAGCCGTCCTCGATCCAATCTGCAACCCACTCCCACTGCCGAAGGAAAAATACGAGGAATGGAAAGAACTTGAACTAAGCTTCAACCCGAAAGATATGTTCGATTAATGTGGTATCCACAGCGAATCACCAATCTTCATTTGAATGCTTCAGAATCAGAGTTTTTGGCAAGAGATACGGAAAATTAGAGCACCGGATCGACGCATCAAAAAACTGATTATGAAGAGGTAGGGAGGGGGTCTAATCAGTGGTTGCCTCCGGTTGTGGGCTCTTATTTGGAACGGCCACGGGATTTGTTGGTCTGACGTGAAGCTACCGCACTAGGCTCCGTGAGTGAATTTTATCTCAACGAAATCAGAGCAGAAGCAAAGTGTATCGAGGGCTATAAGAATTAATCGTTTTATCAAAATAAAGCTCTCTCAATCTTTCTTGGGTTAGTACTGTTTGATCTAGATGAGATTACTGTTACTCCAGCATTTCCCTTAATAGACTTAACCACCTCTTGTGAGTCATATCCCTTATCCGCCATTACAGATGAATAACGCGAATAATGGATTAAAAAAGAGAAGGAAATAGGCTAAAATCCAAAAGAATTAAAAACTAGCAGGACCTTAGCCATGAGTGACAATATCACAGAATTATACTGTTTTGTAGATGA
>JAISBC010000031.1 GCA_031266385.1 Holosporales bacterium | reverse complement strand
TTCCAATCAAAGATAGATGAAACATCATCACTCAACTTAATCCAGCCATCATAATATTCAGCAACAATGAACCACAACTCGATCATTCATTCTAACATGTGTTCTTGGTTCTCTGTGTTATACCATTGCCCTAAACAGTGACTTGACTATTACGTGACACGTTCTGAAGGAATTACAGCAGATTGTTGTAAAGTCGTTTAAATGTTGCAATATTACGATTGCCTGTACACTTCCTTGTGCAACGATATCTCCGGCATCTCAACAGTTATCTGCGGACTCCTTGTTGGTGAGACTCGAAATAGTTTTGTAGCAAGGAAGTTAAAGGATGCCTTACACATCACTATCTACGAAGTTGTAATCACAGTCCTTAACATAGATACCATTGCTTCCAATGTACGAAACCATTTATTACAGAATATTACCACATCATAGCATAAATAGCAGATTTCATTTATCTTTGATTGGAAACTCTCAAAGCTTTGTGGGAGATGGTCGGTAAAAATAGAGAACAAATCGCGGGATTACTCGAGGAGAATCAGACTTTGGAGGATGGATTGTTGAAATCACGACGTAACTATAAATGATTCTTGGCTATTAGTGGAGCTATTGTCGGTGGATGTGGAATCCGTGCTTTGTATAGACGATGGTGAAGTAAACCTTCTCATTAGAGATGGTGAAAAAGCATTCCGAAAAGCGCACGACCCATAGATTCGGGCACACCTGATTCTTGCTGTGCGGCCTTTAAGATTGGGAGAAATTTTCAGGCCCGGATGAGCAAAAGTGTGGGCTAATTCCCCACATAGACTTATCACGAGGTTTATGAAACGGCTCTACTATACCTCAAGTATCGTAATTCTTCCAATCATCCTCTAACCAGTGAATACTAACATCTCCTCGTATCATATCGGTATTTCGTAACAATTTCTTATATAACTCTGCGGTGGTTGAAATTCCATCGATTACCAATTCATCTAGGGCGCATCGTGCCTTGGACAGGCATTCTTGCCTACTATCAGCTCTCACCATTAATTTCGCTATCAGGCTATCATAGAAAGGGGGAATGACGTATTCACTGTAAATATGTGAGTCAACTCTAATCCCATTTCCCCCCGGGAAAAATAGTTCTTCGATCCTTCCGGGAGACGGCAAAAAAGTCTCCGAATCTTCGGCATTAATCCTGAATTCCATGACGTGACCAGAGAACCTAATATCAGATTGCCCGAAAGATAGCCTTTCCCCAGCCGCGATTCTGATCTGTTCACTGACGATATCGATGCCCGTCAGCTCCTCACTGACACCGTGCTCGACCTGCAGCCTCGTGTTCATTTCCATGAAGAAAAACTCGCCGTCCTCGAATAGAAATTCCAAAGTCCCGACTCCGACGTACCCTATCTTCTCAACCGCTCTCACCGCGATTTCTCCGATTTTTTGTCTTTGATCTGGAGAAAGGGCCGTACACGGAGATTCTTCGATGAGTTTCTGATGATTCCTCTGAATCGAGCAATCCCTTTCCCCAAGATGAACGACATTCCCAAACGAATCGGCAATAATCTGGATTTCGATGTGCCGGGGATTTTTGAGGTATCGCTCCATATATATCGTGTCATCCCCGAAATTGACTCGTGCCTCCGATTTGGCCAATCTGAACGCATCCTCGATTTCGGATATAGATTCGGCGACTTTCATACCCTTTCCACCGCCTCCAGAAGCGGCCTTGAATAGGACTGGATACCCAATCTCTTCGGCGATTCTTTTCGCGGCATCAACACTCTGAACGTCCCCGTCAGAGCCTTTCACGACCGGAACCCCATATTCCATCATCTTTTTTTTAGCGAGAATCTTATCACCCATCTCGGAAAGGTGCAGTGGGTCGGGGCCGATAAACTTAATTCCGTGCCCGTTTACCATCTTGGCAAACTTCGCATTTTCAGATAAAAAACCGACACCAGGATGAAGGGCATCACAGCCGGTCAGCTCGGCGGCGCTCAATATAGAGGCGACATTCAGATAGCTATCGGCGGCTCTGTTCGGCCCTATGCAGACACTTTCATCGGCAAATCTTACATGCATTAAGGATTCGTCGATGACCGAATGGACAGCGACCGTCTTAATCCCCAGCATTTTGCAGGCCCTGAGAATCCGGACCGCAATTTCTCCTCGATTAGCTATAAGAATTTTTTGGAACATTTGGGATGGAAATTAGACCGACGAAGGAAACGCCATTGTATCAATAACTCTTCGCCAGTACAATATCAATTGTTGCATCTTCTCCAGTTAAAATACATTTTTCAGAAGTTCCGGTTTGTTGATTCGGTAGGCATCTGATCGAAACCGCCAATTCATCGAGGAGATCTAGATTCTTTTCTGATCCAGACCATTTGGCCAGTACGAATCCATTCGATCGAGAGAAGTAATCTCTGAGCTCTCCAAAGGTTTTAATGTTACGGACTATTTTCTGTTGGCCAGCCGATTCATTTTTCTTTTGTAAAACTTCATCGTGCTCTCGAATGAGATATCCGAGTCGTGCGGCAAACTCTCCGAGAGACATGCGAACCTTTTCTAATTCACTGGCCCTTTTGGTGAAAAATACAGATTCATTTTTTAGCTCGTTAATTCCTACCTCGCAGATAAATGGAATTCCCTTTCTAACGTAATCCCATTTTTTATTCTGAGATGGAATCTCCTTCAAATCGACGAAAACTCTGGCATCTTTCTGAATAGAGGCTTTGATCTTTTGGCAATATTCGAGGATTTCGCCATCCTGATCAGTTCCCTTCAGAATGGGGATAATAACGACGTGATAAGGGGCAACTTCTGACGGCAAATTCAGGCCATCGTCATCGGCATGCGCCATGATGAGGCCTCCGATCATTCGAGTAGTCGCACCCCAGGATGTCGTATGAGCATAATGAAGGGCTCCATCGCGCCCCTGAAACCGTATATTCACGGCTTTCGCGAAATTCTGCCCGAGATAATGACTGGTGGCCGCCTGTAAGGCCTTTCCATCCTGCATCATTGCCTCGATCGTTAGGGTCTCAATGGCTCCGGCAAATTTATCGTGAGCCGGTTTTTCCCCGGCAATGCAGAACATTTTCAGGATATCTCTGATGAACCAATGATAAACATCATGCATGGTCCTAGACTCTAGGCGGGCCTCCTCCTCGGTTTCGTGGGCCGTATGTCCTTCCTGCCACAGGAACTCTGAGGTCCTCAGGAACATTCTGGTCCTCATCTCCCATCTGACGATGTTGCACCATTGATTGATCATGACCGGTAAGTCTCTGTATGAATTTATCCATCTCGCCATGGATTCTCCAATGATCAGCTCAGAAGTCGGCCTAATTGCGAGGGGAGTCTCGAGGGGAGAAGCCGGGACAAACTTCCCATCCTTATATTCGAGGCGATGGTGCGTGACGATGGCCATCTCCTTGGCGAAACCGGCGACATGCTCGGCCTCCTGCTCGAATAGCTCGACTGGGATGAGGAGAGGGAAATAGCAATTATGATGACCCAACTCTTTGAATTTAGCATCAAGGATGGACTGCATACATTCCCAAATGGCGAAACCGAATGGTTTGATTACCATACATCCCCTGACACTCGAATTTTCAGCGAGATCGGCTCCGTTGATCACGGCCTGATACCAGGCCGAAAAATCTTCCTCTCGAGTCACTGGTAATGAATGCTTCTTTTCAGACATCTTTGGTGAGGGTCTGGTGTTTTACGCTAACCACGGCAGCATAATACAACAACCCACGGCCCTCTTGAAAGATGTCATCTTTTCAATTAAGTTGATAAACAACCCTCCTAGAGGACGATTTCCGACATCCCAATTTGTAACAAATCACCCCGGTAAGAGCCGCCGATAACACTCCACCCCAGGTCACCATTCTTTTGGATTTCCAGAGATTTATGGCAGTATCCCATAAGAGATTAATATTATCGGCCGACAATGGCCCCCCAACTAAGCCCTGCGGAAATTCCTTCGGAGCAAGACCAGAATTTGCCTCCCAAGCATCGGAAAAAGCTTTGCCAGAAGAATTAACTCTCCTTGGGAAAGGACCTTCATACATTTGAGCAGCTTCCCAGTACCCGAGGCAGAAATCATATGCCCACCTTTGACAATCTTCCGGTAATTCAGAGTAAGCAAAAGCTTTCACGGGTTCATCACACAAAGCAGCAGCCCACCTAGACCACAACACATAAAGGTTATAAGAAGGAGTAGGAAAAATCTCAGGTAAAACAAAACTCGCATGGAATATGAACACCCAATCACCCGAACACTCATACAATGGTGGTGTATCTCCCCTCAGGAAAGCTTCCTGCCCAAGTTTGTGGACTGGATCTTTCCAGTTACCAAAACCAACGTAACTACGGGCAATTGCAAATATACCTCCGGAGGCCGACGATTGGCTTTGATAATTAAAGCACACCAGGATTAACAACAGGGAACATCTAGCAAGCCCCCCCCCCCCCAACGTCTTGTGAGGCCTGGTTTTCCAACGTTCTTGCTCGAAAATTTGTTAAATATTTTCATAAAAATATATCCTCCCCAATATTTCTATAATTATCATAAACTAGTAGTGTTTAAATTTAGTAAACGAGAGAAATTTTACAGATCAAAAACTCTAATTCTGTAATCTTTGGGGAAAAACTGAATCTTCAAAACCAAATCAATGGAAATCGGGTCTTAGTTTTGCTATTTTCTAGGGATGGACTGCATACATTCCCAAATGGCGAATCCAAACGGTTTGATGACCATGCAGCCCCTGACACTCGAATTGTCAGCGAGATCGGCTCCGTTGATCACGGCCTGATACCAGGCCGAAAAATCTTCCTCTCGAGTTACGGTTAATGAATACTTCTTGTTCGACATCTATGGTGAGTGTCTGGTATTTTCTGCTAGCCACGGCGGAATGATACTACAACCCATGGTCATCGCGAAAGAAAACATTGCATCACTTACGTTTATAAACAGAGATCCTGTACAGGCCAAGATATTGGTGCCCCTTCCATCAAGGGGGGCCTCTATCTTTTGGAAATATTATCTGCAAAATCCAAAACTCATCGCTCAGGATAAATTTTTTGCCGGAGATATAAGCCCAGAAGATATCCACCTCGACCTATTAATTGAAAGGATGAAGAATATCATGGAGCAGACTGGGCACTTGGACCAATAACCCACAACTTTATATCCTAAAAGAATGGCCTAGGTATGTTTTTCGGACCTCAGCATTCTGGAGGATATCGTCCATTCCTCCCTCGGCGAGGACCGTTCCCTCGGCGATGATATATCCCCTATCCAATATATTCAGGGTCTCTCGAACGTTATGATCCGTTATAATAATTCCGATCCCACTCTCCTTGAGCCCCCTTATTATCTCGATGATCTCGAAGACAGAAATTGGATCGATCCCAGAAAATGGTTCATCCAGGAGGAGGAATTTTGGGCAAGCCGCTAGGGTCCTGGCGATCTCGACCTTGCGTCTTTCTCCCCCAGAAAGACTGGGAGCCACCGCCTTCCTCAATTGCAATAACGAAAACGATTCCAATAAATAATCCAAGCGGCTCTCTATTTCGTCATGACTCTTCATATTGATCTGCAAAACGGCTCGAATATTATCTTCGACCGATAGTCCTCGAAATATGGAGGAATCCTGCGGCAGATAGACTATCCCTTTTCGGGCACGTTCATATAATCTGAGATTAGTTATATCGACTCCATTTAGATGAATCCTTCCATTCTCGGCCGGGATAATACCAGCTAGGATCGAGAATAGAGTCGTTTTCCCGGCACCATTAGGACCAAGAATTCCGACGATTTCTCTTTGCCTAAATGCGAGGCTTACCCCCTGCAAAACCCCCTTCCCTTTATAAGATTTGGTTATCTCATCGGCCCCAAAGATCATTCAACTTCCCTTAAACCCATTTTGATTGATCATCAATGTTACCTTCTTTTCTCCGGTCGAGGAAATGCATATTTTCTTGGATTTTAAATTATAAATAGCTACATCGGCCTTCATTACTCCGAGCTCTCCGCTCGTTATCGTAACATTTCCGACGAATTTGATTACTTCCATGTCGTATTCACAGCTATCGGCCGTCACGATCTTCCCATCGAATTCGAAACAAACTTTTCCTCTCGCAGTAATCGATTTCGGCTTATTACATTTCCAATCTTGCCATATTACCGTGATTTCCTGCGACAAAAAAGTCAGACCATCATCACGCTTTACTTGCGCTCCACCGGAAAGGATAACCGTCTTCTCCTTAAGATCTATGGAAACATTTTCGGCCGTAGTCTGAATTTCTGCCACAGCCTTGAAAATAGATGCAACAAACAAAATGAAAAGGAAAGTATAGCGAAACAAATCAGTTCTGAGGTCCTTACCTACATTTCACGATTTTAGCATTTTTTAGCTCTACTTTTCCGTTCCTTTTCATCCAAAATCCGGAGGCCGTAAATTTCACATTATCTCGCTGACCATCAACTGGTGAGTTCCCGTAAATCGTCCCCTTGAGCCAGTCTATCGATACCGCTCGAGTTCTCGCCGAAAAATCGGTGGATTTTATTAGAATTTCTCCGGTTAGATCAGCCCTCTTCTTCTTTGGTCTTAGTTCGCAATTTTCAGCCGTCATCTTTATTTGCCTCTTCGCGTTTTTTTGACCACGAGAAAGACAGACCGCAACGTCCGATAAAATTATACTATCGAAATGTTTGATCGCGGCTTTCGCCGATGAAACGGTAATAATCCCATCCTTCAGCTTCATCGTATATTTCGCGCGTCTCGCTCCGTCTTCAATATGGGACCGATACGGAATTCTATCGTTTCTCAGAGGTTTCTTCTCAGATTGATATGCAAAAAATAACGAAACTACACACCCTATCACGAGTAGGTAAAAAGTATTCAGTAATTTTATTAAACGAAACAGCACGTTAATTCGTATCGATATCGTGATCTACGACCGCTATACATTTAACACCATTCGTGTAAATAAATCCATCCGTTATTTCCGTGATGGATTGTGTACCACCCGCCGCCATCGTATAAGCAATTTTGTTCATTATTCTGGCCATGTAGGGTTTGTGATTGGGCATGATCTCCGTCGGGCCAGCATTCGTTTCGATTGAAACCCTCGACACTTGCCCGTCGAAAATTTCCTTTTCATCGCATATCAAGGTGAATTCAAGCATCCTTCCTATCGACCCCTCTAGAAATCTAAATTGGCATAATCAGAAGATGGTGGAATTTGAGGCAGATTGTCCTTCAATATTCCCCGAAATCCCGGCCTAGATTTTATTTTAGCATACCATTCCTTCGCTTCCTCAAATTTTTGCCATGAGATTACTCCGAGATAATCCAGGACCGATATGAAAGATGCCGCACAAATATCGGCTATCGAAAAATCACGACCGGCTAGCCAGGTTCTTCTATCGACGATCCACGATATGTATTCCATGTGAGTTGTCAGCTTTCCGCTGGCCAATCTAATCACGGCCGGATCGGATGATCGATCGATATTCTTCATAAATCTCTTCAAAATTTTTTCGGTTATAATCGGTTTATAAACGTCCGCATAGAACGTAAACTCGAACCAATCGACGATTCTTCTCGATTCTGCACGATCGATCGGCTCAGCCCCGATGAGGCTGATATCCGTGTATACCTCGTCGAGATATTCTATGATGGCGTTGCAGCCAGTGATCGATGTCCCGCTAATATCGATTAAAGCCGGAACAGTCCCGAAAATACTATGTTCGAGCAATTCTTCGGATGGATCCCATGGATTTTCATGAATCGCCTCAAAATCGAGCCGCTTCTCTGAGAGGGTAAATCTCACGCTCCTCGAGAGGGCGCACAATGGATAGTGAAATAACTTCCTCATACCTCGTTTTTTTTTATATCTGCATAATTTCCTTTTGCCTCGCCGCCAGGGCTATCTCGGCCTGCCTCGAAAAGTCATTCGTTAATTCCTGAACGGCATCGGAAAGCTTATGCATTTCGTCCTCACTGATCTCACCATTCTTTTCGAGCTGCTTCACAAAATCCATAGCATCACGACGAATATTCCTGATAGCAATCTTCGTTTCTTCGGCATATTTTGCGGCCAACTTCGACAATTCCTGGCGTCTTTCTTCGGAGAGCGGAGGAATCGGCACCCTTATGACCTGACCATCGATCGTTGGATTTAGGTTGGCTCCGCATTCGCGGATAGCCTTCTCGACGGCCTTTACCATCCCTTTGTCCCAGACATTGACGGCCAACATCCTGGCATCCGGCGCCGAAACTGATGCCAACTGGTTCAGGGGCATCAACGATCCATAGGCCTCGACCTTGATCGGCTCTAGGAGCGCAACTGAGGCCCTACCGGCCCTAATCCCAGACAACTCCTTACCGAGAGCCTCGATAGACAGCTCCATCTTATGCTGAAACGGATTCAACCTGGCATCAAAACCCATATCTCGATTGTTTAATCGCAAAACCCGAGTATCCGATGACGATGGTACCAAAAAAGCCCGTACGTGCCAATAAGTTTTCGTGGTATGATCGAACCATCCGAGCGATGGCTTTTTTCCCATTCAGGAAAGATTCAGGAAAAAAAATAATGCACACTCAGCATGATCCATTTGTGCATCTGAGAGTTCACACGGCGTATTCTCTTTGCGAGGGGGCCATCAAGATTCCTGATCTTGCTAAGGCCTGTGTAGCCGATAGCCTCCCGGCCATCTCCATAACGGATACTAATAACATGTTTGGGGCCCTGGAATTTGCTCTCAAATGTGCTGAAAATGGAGTCCAACCAATCCCAGGCAGTTTGATCGATGTTAAGGTTGGCGGTGTTATAGCTCCAATTATTTTCCTAGCTCAGAATGAGATCGGATATAAAAATCTCCTCAAACTCATGACATGTTTTTATATCGAAAACCGTAATTGTGATAAATATTTGTTACTCGGCGATCTCGCTGTTCACAAGGAAGGTATCATCGTCTTGAGCGGCGGAGCCACGGGGCCAGCCGGGCTTTTATTCGCCAACAATGAAAAAAATGAAGCCGCCAAGTTTTTGACTGATTTATCTGCGATTTTTGGCGATAATTTATATATTGAAATCTCCCGAACTAACGAACCAGATGAAAAATTAACCGAGTCGTTTTTTATTGAATTCGCCTTGGCGAATGGAGTTCCTCTCGTCGCTACCAACGACGTATTTTTCCTGAAAAAATCCATGCACGAAGCCCATGATATCTTGTTGTGCATCGCCGATGGAACGTATGCCACGACGAAGGATAGGCGGCGAGTTTCTCGGGAGCATTACCTGAAATCAACCAACGAGATGTACGATCTTTTTTCGGATATTAGTGAGGCCGTTCGAAATACGGCCGTCATCGCCAGAAGATGTAGCTTCATGCCGACGAAGAAAAAACCGGGCCTTCCTCGGTATTCCGATAATTCCGGCAAGGATGAAGATGCAATTCTCGAGGAGCAGGCTAGATCTGGCCTTACTCATCGACTCTCCGAGCATCAGTTGGGACACGGAGAGAAATATCTCGAAAGATTGGAGTATGAGCTCGCGGTCATAAAAAATATGGGATTCAGTGGGTATTTCCTCATCGTTTCCGATTTCGTGAAATGGGCGAAAGGGCAGGATATACCGGTTGGCCCTGGGCGAGGCTCAGGAGCTGGCTCGGTCGTCGCCTGGTCTCTTTATATTACCGATCTCGATCCCATCAAATATCAGCTTCTTTTCGAGAGATTTCTGAACCCTGATCGAGTATCGATGCCGGATTTTGATATCGATTTTTGTCAGGAACGACGAGATGAAGTAATCCGCTACGTCAAGGAAAAATATGGAGAAAAGAGGGTTGCCCATATTATCGCTCTCGGGACTTTGCAGGCAAGGGCCGTTATTCGAGATGTTGGCCGGGTAATTCAAATGCCGTATGGTCAGGTGGATCGAATTTCAAAATTAGTTCCAATTAACCCGGCAAATCCTGTCGATTTATCACAGGCAATCGAAATAGAGCCACAATTCAGGCAATTGATGGCCGAAGATGAATCGGTGGCCTTTTTGATCAATACGGCGCTTCAGCTCGAAGGGCTATACCGACATGCGTCATTACATGCCGCCGGCATCGTGATAGGGAATGAGGATATCGATGGTCTAGTTCCCCTATATTCGGACGATGAGGCCGATCTTTCCATAACTCAATTCAACATGAAATTCGTGGAAAGTGCTGGGTTGGTGAAGTTTGACTTTTTGGGACTGAAGACTCTGACTCTGATCAAGCATGTTTGCGGTTACGTGAAGAAATATCACGGAACCGACATCGATATTGCAAAGATAAATTTAAAAGATGAAAAGACATTAAAACTATTATGTGACGTCGATGTAGTCGGAATTTTTCAGCTAGAAAGTTCGGGGATGAAGGATGTGATTCAAAAACTTCAGCCTGATGGAATAGAGGACCTAATCGCCCTCGTTTCGCTTTATCGGCCGGGCCCGATCGATGATATCCCGAAATATCTATCCCGCAAGCACGGTAAAGAACCGGTAACATATCTCCATCCGATTCTCGAGCCGATCCTGAAACACACTTACGGAGTCATGGTTTATCAGGAGCAGGTCATGAAGATAGCCCAAGAAATGGGGGGCTATTCTCTGGCTGCCGCCGATATTTTGCGTCGCGCGATGGGAAAAAAGATCCGCGAAGAGATGGAAAAAAACAGAGAAATTTTCGTGAGTGGAGCCATCGGTAAGGGAATTCCTCCGGATACGGCCAAACAGGTTTTCTCTCTGATGGAGAAGTTTGCCAGCTATGGATTCAATAGATCTCATGCCGCCCCGTACGCCCTATTATCTTACCAGACTGCTTACCTCAAAGCAAATTTCAGGAGAGAATTTTATATCGCGATTATGAATCTTGATATTGGAAATTCTGAAAAAATCGCGATGTTTGTCCAAGATGCTAGGAGGGCCGGGATCGCTGTTTTAGGGCCAGATATCAACCTCTCTGAAGAATATTTTGCGGCCGATGGAGAGCATGAAATTAGGTATGCTTTGGGCTGCCTGAAGGGATGTAGTGCGACGATTATGGGAGAGCTAGTCAAGGAGAGAGAAAAAAATGGACAATTTACTAGTCTAGCAGATTTTTTTAGCAGAATCCAGGGGATCGGATTATCTTCCAGGCACATCGAGGTTTTGATTCTGTCTGGAGCCCTCGATGCGTTATGCGATAACAGACGACAGATGATCGAATCGATAGATCTTCTAATTAAATCAGGAATAAAAAATGATGATAATGGGCGGCAAAAGTCTCTATTCGGGGAGTCTACGACGAATGAAATCCAGCTACTCGATTCCCAGGAGTATGGCCTCATCGAGAAGATAGAACTCGAGCGAAAAGTCGTTGGATTTTACCTGACATCTCATCCGATGGAACTCTATTGGGAGCATCTATCGCGAGAAAATATCATTCGTAGCCGCGATTTTGGGAATGCCCCGGAATACGTGACGGTAGCCGGCATAATCTTAAACAAAAAAGAAAAATTATCCAAAAGTGAACAGAAATATGCTTTTCTGACGGTATCTGATATAGATGGATCGTTCGAGGTCACCGTATTCCCCGATCTCTATTCGAAGATCAGCACATTCCTGCAGATCGGAAATCCAATCATAATAGACGCCCAAATGAAGCAGGAAGCTGAAGATCGCAAAATAATAGCCACATCGATCAGGGATGCGACGGCGGTCATGGAGAACCAAAAGGTATACCTATACCTCGACGATACGGTTAATGTCGATGAATTGCACGAGACGATAGGGCGGCTGGAAGATGGAAGTAATGAGCTCGCCTTTATAATTATAAATGATATGGGAAAGAAAATAGAATTAGAAACAAAATATAAGAAAAATCTAACCCTAGAGAACAGAAGAAAACTCCAGGGAATATCTGGAGTAGAATTCGGTGTGAAAGGAAAATAAGAAATCTCTCATCATACATCTCTGTAATCAAAATCTAGGTCTAAAATTTCGTGATCAAGTTATGGAGTGTGTGGTACGCTACGGCGGTATGTATGCGGCCATTTAGTGATCATTCTGCCGTGGAGTGGTATATATCATGAGATCTATCTATATTACGACCCCAATATATTACGTAAATGCCAAGCCTCATATGGGGCACGCATATACGACGGTGGCGTGTGACGTCCTCGCGAGATATTACCGAGCCCAGCATTGGGACGTTAAATTTACTACTGGAACAGATGAGCACGGAAAAAAGATAGAACAGAGTGCTCAGGCCGCCGGGATTGATACTCAACTCTTCACGGATCAAATTTCGCGATTGTTTCGTGATCTTTTGCCAGTCTTAAATATAACGAATGACGATTTTATAAGAACCACAGAATTGCGGCACAAAAAAGCTGTCGAATATTTTTGGGAAAGATTAAGGGATAGAGGATATATATATCTCGGCGAGTATTCCGGGTGGTATGACATTAGGAATGAAGCCTATTTTTCTGAGGAAGAGCTCATCGATGGAAAGTCTCCATTGGGAGGAGAAGTTCAATACATGAAAGAGCCGTGCTACTTTTTCAGATTGTCTGAATTTAACAGATGCTTGGTCGAATTTTATGAGGAACATCCGGATTTCATCTTGCCAATTCAGAGGCGCAATGAAATCCTCAGTTTTGTTAAGCAGGGCCTAAAAGATTTGGCAATTTCTAGGACGACTTTTAAATGGGGTATCAAGGTACCAAAGGATCCGAAACACGTCGTTTACGTCTGGCTCGATGCCCTCGTCAACTACCTGACCCTGAATGGGTATCCAGAAAATAGCAAGCAGGACAAGGACATATACTGGCAGAATTCGATCCATATCGTCGGGAAGGAGATAGCGAAATTTCATGCCGTTTACTGGCCAGCCTTTTTAATGGCGGCCGGTATTCATCCTCCCAAACAAATCGTCTCTCACGGCTGGTGGTTGAGTGAGGGAGAGAAGATGTCTAAATCGGTCGGGAATGTTCAGGACCCCGTGAAGTATTGTAATCTATTCGGTTCCGATTCTCTGAGATTCTATCTCATGCGGGAACTACCCTTCGGTTCCGATGGAAATTTTTCCCTCGAAGGGTTTATTAACAGACATAATACATTTCTAGTGAACTCTTTCGGTAATCTGTGCCACCGGACCCTATCTTTCATCAAAAATTATTCCGGTGGAATCGTGGTGAAACCAAGTGATCGAGAATATATTCCGGACGATGCGATCTTTGTCGATGGCATTACCTGTGGGTTAACGGACGCGAAGAATGATATGGAACGGTTTGCCTTCAGTAAATACCTTGAAAGATTGGAGAATCTATCTGCGCTATCCAACCAATACATCGATAAGCAAAAACCATGGGATCTCAGGAAGGCCGGCCTCGAGTCTCGGATGAATGCCGTCCTTTTCGTCCTTCTAGAGCAGATTTATAAGATCACAAAGTTTTTCACTCCAGTTATCCCGATATCGGCCAATAAAATCCTGAGACAGATGAATATATCGCAGAGTCCAGCAATCCTCGTTAAAGAACGGATCCCGATGAAAGTCGAAATACTCGATCCAGAGATAGTTTTCGAAAGAATAGATACATCGGATTTGTCGCGGTTTGATGTTTATGCCAATGACTAAGACCAGAATCGGCATTTTAGGAGCTGGAGCTTTCGGGACATCTCTCGCGATCTGTTTTTCGAAAAATTGCAGCGTATCATTGATGTCTTTTTTCCCTGAGCACGTTGATGCGATGAGAAGTACGAGAACGAACAGCTTTTTGCCTGGATTTCGACTTTCAGATGATATTGTTATCGGTGATTTTTCTGGGATATCTGCCGAGGATTTTGATTACCTCCTGTGGGCACTGCCCGTCAAACCGAGCCTAGATGTTCTAGAAAATATAAAAGGAAACATCGATGGAAGTGCGGTGATAATTTGTTCCAAAGGATTGGCACAGAACGGTAACTTTTTAGTTGATGAATTCAAATCTCGCCTTCCGAATTCCAAAATTGGATGTTTATCTGGGCCAAATTTTGCGGCCGAGCTGGCTGAATTTCGGTACTCTGCCTCGAATGTAGCCTTCGATCATATCGATGATGCCATCGAATGTACATCCCGACTTTCCAATCAATATTTCAAGCTCGCCCCATGTGATGATATCATTGGGATTCAGCTGTGTGGGGCCGCGAAGAATGTCGTCGCCATTGCGTGCGGGATAGTATCTGGATTAGATCTCGGACAAAATACTCACTCAGCACTTTTGGCCTTCGCCATGTCCGAGATTAGGGAGTTGGGACTGCGGCTAGGTGCAAAAGATCAAACCTTCAGCGGACTCTGTGGATTCGGAGATTTAGTTTTGACGGCCTCGAGTCCGGATTCGAGGAATATGAATTTAGGAAGAATGCTGGCGGATGGCTCTGATCCGTCATCCATTATAACTTCGAATTCCGTTGTCTATGAGGGATTCGAGACGTCTCGTCAGATCTTCGAGCTGGCCAAACGCCACAAAATTGAGATGCCAATTTGTGGATCGGTGTATATGATTTTACACGAAAAAAGCCCTCCTGATTCCATTTTAAATGTCTTTAATTAAGATTGCTTCAATTAGACCCCCTCCAAAACCCCCACAATCAGATCTATTACTAGGAGACACGGAGTACAGAAGCGGAGTGTACTTAGGGGTACATGAGCATTCGAGCACCGGATCGACGAAGGAAGAGACTGATTGTGGGAGGTTAGGGAGATGAGGTCTATTGAACGTCTCTCGATTTTGACGCGTCTAATCCTCGAATTCGAGAAGGATATACGATTATTAGAGGCCATTAGATACGCTAAAGATTTAGCTGCCGTGATCGATGAGTTGAGGGCTTTTAATATCGACTTGTCACAATTTCGACAAGAATTTACCTTATTCTTTGCAGAACACTGGAAACGTCGCACCAATCTCCTCTTGATAGTCACGGATTTCTGGCCGCAAATCCTGAAGGAACTCGGTAAAGAAGATGTGATCCTTCCCAGTCCTCATCGCCTACATCCTTCGGTTTTAGAGCCAAAAATCCCGCAAAACATTAATATATTTGAGGCCGACGATATTTTTCATGAATTGGAATTTATCGATTCAATCGTTAATCAGAATAAAAATAAAAGAATAGCCATCATATCTCCGGATAAAAATATATTTACACTTTTGTGCTTTAAATTAAAACTAGATAATCCAAAGAAAAATGAAAATCTCGACGAAATTGCAAAATATTTCGGAGATATGGTTCCTGAGAATAGTAATGAATTCAGGAAAATAATTAGTGAACTTTCGGTGGTAGATAATATCTCCGTCAATAGACTAGAATTAGCCGATAATATCGGTTCTATCATTAATCGACCTTCCTTCGATATCGTCATTTGCACATCGATGAATGATGGATCTTGGTTTCCAGTGGTCTGCGGAGAGTATTGGCTTCATCAGTCTATTCGACAGAAAATTGGGATGCCCACGAGGAGTACTTTGCGACAACAAATGGAGGATGATTTTTATGATTTAATTGGCGCCAGTGATGAAGTATTTTTGACGAGATCGCAAAGAATTAATAAATCGGAAGCTCGTAAAAGCTCGATTCTGGCGAAATTAGAAATGCGCTGTAAAAAAGCAAAATTACCCATAAATTACTGCGAAAAAGATAAAAGTTTCAATTCAGTGACAAAAACAGATCCTCCCAGAATAACTAATTTCATTATTCCAAAAAGATTAAGTGCTGGTGGGTTGAGGCTCCTCATGCAAAATCCGTATGGTTTTTATGCGAGGTATTCCCTCGGGATCGAATCCACAGATTCGAACAAAAAAATAGCAGAAAGAGCGAATGCTTTTAGGGAATTAATTAGGATTTACCTGCATCACGATGATGACCTAAATCAACACCTCGAACTAATCAAGCAAATCGATTTTTTTTATTACCAACAATGCCTCGGTATTATCGATTGGATGCAATCGAATTACCGCCAATCTACCGGGTTTTGGGATATATTAGGCAGGACGAATTTGGGGGATTCTGATATAGAGTTAACTGGCGGCATAGATATAATCGAGGATCGTGGCGATCATGCTCTGGCTTCGTATTTTCAGGCATTTTCTCCGGCTTCAACACATGAACTGCTTTATGGAGCGGACTGTGCTATCCTCGCCACCTGTCTCATCGCCGAAAAAAATGGATTTCCAGAGATGAAATTGCCGATCAGGGAAATCAGAATTTACTGGCCGTCTCCAAAAAATGAATTGTCTCCATTTTCCGTGAAAAATTTGGAAATTTCTGGAGAGCTGATCAAGGATTTTGAGGTTCGGGTTTGTAATTTGATTGATCGGTTTTCTGAAATGAATAACCTGAGCCACAAGAATTCGAGCTATTGGCACCTAGAAAGGAGAGAAAAATAATGAGCAAATTGGTCGTGGCAAATTGGAAGATGAATGGTTCAATCGATTTAGTCGATGAATTTGCTAAGACGTTTACGGCGGATAATTTGATCCTCGGATTGCCAACCATTTTTTTATCACCATTCCGCAATCGAAATTCAATCCTGAAATTGGCGGCTCAGGATTGCTCGATGTTCCAGGGCTTCGGAGCACATACTGGCGAGATCTCCGCTCGAATGCTCCGTGAATCTGGGATTGAATACGTGATTCTGGGACACAGCGAACGCCGCTCCATCTCCAATCTCGATTCCACCGAAAATATTCTACAAAAATTATCGAATGCCATGGATGCCGGTTTATCATCGATCCTGTGTATCGATGAGAATTTTGATCAATTAATCGATGAAAAAACAACTGATTTGCTCAGAAATAGCCTCGGAAAAGTAATCTTAGCATTTGAGCCAGTTTCGGCAATTGGAACTGGAATAGTTCCTAACCTTTCGGATATTCGTGAGACAGTTTCGAAAATAAAGGAAAAGTGTGATGGGATTAATACTCTGTATGGAGGCAGTGTTAATTCCATTAATGCCCGAGAAATAATGGATATTCCAGAGATCGATGGAGTATTGGTTGGCGGGGCAAGCTTAAAGATTCCCGAACTCACGGCGATCCTCCAGGCTAGCT
Organism: Holosporales bacterium; assembly: GCA_031266385.1. Lineage (GTDB taxonomy): Bacteria > Pseudomonadota > Alphaproteobacteria > RUG11792 > RUG11792 > JAIRNI01. The sequence goes on along the minus strand of JAISBC010000031.1, from coordinate 2,986 downwards.
CTCCAGCAGTCTGATCTTCAAAAATTCGGACTCATGGACTTGATGTTTGAACCAGGTTATTTGACGCTTTGCGTAATGTCGCGTCTTTAATTTGATGAGATCTATCATTTCATTACGAGGTAATATCTCACCGAGATATGCCGCGATTTCCCGTGCCCCGATGGCGCCAAAAACCGGATAGCTATCGATATTTGCGCTATTAATTCGGGAAAGCAGATCTCTGACCTCCTCGATTGCTCCGTTCTCCAACATCCAATCGACTCGATCATTAATCCTATTATACAGCAACTGGCGATTCGGAATTATGATATTAAAATCAAAGAAAACATCTCGGATGAACTCAGTCTTAGGGCCATCATGAAAATACAATATCGATTTACCGGTTGATATCATAATTTCATATGCCCTAATCATTTGCCTATGCTTCGATTTTGGGATTACTTCTTTTAGGCGCCTATCGTGGCCGTAAACATATTGGCACAATGTATCGTAGTTATTTTTAGCCAAAATTTTAGAATTGTGGCGTATCTCCGGGCTAATCACCGGCATCATAGAAACTCCATTGATTAGTGTATTAATAAAAAATCCGGTCCCCCCAACGATGACTGGAATTTTATTTTCTTTAAACGCATCATCTATCTCATGGGCCGCCAATATGGCCCAATCGTATGCCGTTATTTTCTCGCTACTTTCAAGGAATCCAAACAATTGATGTTCGATATCATGTAATTCATATTCCACAGGAAATGCGGTTAAAATCTTGAGATCACGATATACTTGAAGGCTATCGCCATTTATTATTTTAGCATCGCAATTTTTTATATATTCGATAGAATAATTCGTCTTTCCGCAGCATGTTGGCCCAGCGATTATGACAACTTTTCTCACAATTTCCTGGGACTTCTTGGGCCGGTCTTACCGATCGCATTCGATAATGTCGATGCCGTGAATCTTAAAAAACTCCCGAAATAACTTATTGAATAAAACGACGTTACAATAGACATTCTCGTTGACACCACTCCTGACCATGAAATAGCTCCGTAATACCGGGCCCTTAACAAATTTTAAAACCCTTCTGAGGGATTTATATCCATAATAAACGTCTTGGTTATCACACGTCGAGCCGACCCCAATTCCTTCGGATATCATCTTTACTATAAGATCCCTAGACTGTGAAAATACACTCGGTCTTATTGGTGGAAGATTATAATCATTCGTCAAGTGCCAATTCGTTAATAAGGCATTATTATCCTTTCCGGAATACGCTATAATCTTATGTCGATCCATCGTGGTAAGAGACGGTTCTCCGTGCTTTTGTATATATACTTCACTGGCGTATAGTCCATATTTATATTCGATGTACCACATCTTATCGAAGTTCGGTAATCCGTTATTTACACACCAGAATATGATGGTGGAATTGTTCATCATATTATCGGTTATCTCATCTTCGGCTATGATCGACAATCGCAAACCGGAATTCAATTTATTGAAGTTTCGTATACAGTTTATTGCCCATGTCGTGATACTATCTCTAGCGATCCCGATCGTTAGATGCTGATCACAATTACCGGCATTCGCGATACCCGATGAAATTAAACCATCTTCTATGGCTCGTAAACTTTTCCTCGCATGCGGAATAAAAATGCTACCAAAAGGAGTCAATACGATACGCTTGTGATTGATTACATCGATTAATTTATGGCCAATTTCCCCCTCTAAATCGACCATTTGTTCTATGAAAGCACCAATCGGGATTAATAATCCGTCGAGTCCTTCTTCAGAAAAGGTGATGAAGTTCCTCAAATTTTTGATCATGCTATTTTGCTCATCCCTGAAAAACGACCTCCAATCCGATCCTAGCGATCTCCATCAGTAAGACGCGCTCAAGCTCATCGGCGGCTTCACCAACACCATCCGGTAACTTCCTTCTGACGGCAAAATCGAGGGTAATTGGCGGACCACTGACGTCCGGAATGACTTTAAATAGCCTCCTATACCCGAATCTTTCATGATCATCAACGACCGGGCCAATCCCTAAATTGGCCTCGACGGCAGCGATGATCACGCTCGGAGAGCTAATCAAAATCGATGGCTCTAGATTGCATAACCCGTTTTGTCCGAATAAATGCCAGTTCACGGACCGCTGAGCATCCCTATCGGTCGTTCCGTATCCCAAAACCGAGTGATTCGTTAAATCTTCGAAACCTTTGGGATATCCCCCTGTGTCCAGTAAGTATCCCTCGCCGGCATAGAGCCCTTGATCAAGTTTCAACGTCCATCTATGATCGAAAAACAAATGATCCATTGCCATTAAATTTTTGAAGATAACGTGAGAATCGATATCTCCAATGCCACGGCTATCCCTATTCGTCAATAAATCTAATCCGAGATGCTCGAGTGATCCAGAATCGTGCATTATCGTAACACATGGGAGTAGTAAATTTTTCCCATAGCTGAAGGTCGTTTTAACTCTGATGGCATCGGGCATGCCCTTACAATTATACACATCGAGGAATCCAGAGGCATAATCCAGCAAAAGGTTATCGATGGACGGCAAGAAGTTTTTTCCGTCTTCGGTGAGGGTTTCTGCTGATGGCTGAGAATCCTCGGTGAATAAAGCGAATCCTAAACTCTCCTGGAGGTCCCTGACGATCATAATTCCTTCTTCCAGGGGGCAGCGAGATTCCCGACAGGCCTCAATGAATCCCGAGATGCATACCCTCTTGAAGAAACTGAGGCGCCTGAATTCCATGATGTATTTAGTATTCTTGTAGAGCTAATCTTCGTGCGGCATTATTTCAAATTTTTTCCAATACTTCAACGTAAAAATCCGCGATACATGGCCTGATCTAATGCAATATACTCTTACCACCCCACATGTTTTAAAACCATCCACAGTTCATGTAAAAAATTAAAGCCAACAAATATACAGCTCAGCATTCTCAATCCTCGTTGGAATAGTGACTTTTTAGATCTTAGCTTT
>JAISBC010000010.1 GCA_031266385.1 Holosporales bacterium | reverse complement strand
GTTTAAATTCTGTAAACGACATAAGAAAAATCCCCTCCCTATTGGTAGGTCTGATTCTGTTTTTTTTTGGAGGAGAAGAGGACCTATTCTCAAGTTCTATAATTCTATCTTCAAATATCTTGCAAAACTCATCGACATAAGTGAAAATCTCGGTCAGAGGAATCGTAATGTGTACGTTTTTGTTGAAACTTACTACGCGTGTTATGCGTTCCGCTGCTGTTTTCCTAGTGTTTTCCTATATCCTTATATGAAACTGAGGTTAATATATTACCTACTCAAACGGCTTGTGGGTTTACTGTAATGATTCGCCATAAGGAGGGCATCGTCGCTCGGGATCCTATCAGTGGTCTGTGGCATTATCGGCTTCGGTAACTGAGATGCAAATGGCGGTATCTTGTCGAAACTAGGCTTCCTGCCGACTTTCTCTTCTCGCGAAACCTGAGTCACATCCTTTTGGTCGCGAATAGAGTATCCGATCAACGTCCCGGAAATGAGGAACATAATCCCTGAGCCAACGATCCCGATAACAAAATACCATTTCTTCACGAGCCTGATAGTTCCTCATAAATTCCGTGGGCCCACCTAGAAATATTTCCAGCTCCAGCGAAGAGAATGACATCACCATCTTCTAAGGTATCACCATTCATCAGGTCCTTGATAACCTTCGCGACCTCAGCCTCATCCGCAGCGAAAATGGCATTTCTCCCTGCTCCGCACAAAGCATCGTAGAGATTGCTGGATGAAATATCCGCCGTCTCGGTATCATCGGCCCTATAGACCGAAGTTATCACGATAATACTAGCCCCATCGAAGCATTCGCAAAATTCTTTGAATAAAAGATTCAATCTGGTAAATCTATGTGGTTGACAAACGATAATAATCTTTCCGTTTGTTTTTTGTTTTGCGGCTTTAATGAGAGTTCTAATTTCGGTTGGATGATGTGCATAATCATCGATGAAAGAAATTCCACGGATAACGCCCAATGAGGTAAATCGTCGACTAACCCCAGAAAATGAAGCCAAAGTAGTTTTAACAATCTCTAAATCAATCTTCAGTTCGACGGCTACTGCGATCGCCGATAATGCATTCAATATATTATGATCTCCCAGCAGAGGAATGCTAATCTCCTCCAGAATATCGTCATGAATCTTTACATCGAATATAGACCCCGTCGAAGTCTTTCTGATATTCACGGCCTGAAACATCGAATCCTTTGCGATGGAATAGGTCACTATATTTCTATCCGTTATGTCATCGATAATCTCTTCGACACATGGATCATCGAGACAAACGATTCCAGCCCCATAAAACGGTAAGTTGTTTAGAAATGATTTGAAGGCTAACTTGAGATTCTCGAAAGATCCATAGTGATTTATATGTTCTCTATCAATATTCGTCACGATACCAATCGTCGGGAATAATGTTACAAAACTTCCATCTGATTCATCCGATTCAACGACGGCCCAAGCACCGCCCCCTAATTTGGCATTCGTTTTATAGGAATTAATGATACCTCCGTTAATGATGGTCGGAGACATCGATGCCATCTCTAAAACCGCGGCGCAAATGGAGGTTACCGTAGTTTTCCCGTGAGATCCGGCGACGACAACCGATTTCTTAAGGCGAACAATTTGAGAGAGCATTTCTGCCCGTGTTAGGCAGGGAATCCTGAGTTCTTTTGCTCGGATCAATTCCGGATTATCCCGTCGAATTGCCGATGAATATACGACGATACTAGCGTTCTCGACGTGATTCTTATCGTGTCCCACAAAGGCCGTGATTCCAAGCCTTTCCAGGCGATCGATGTTTGGCGAGTGATGGATATCACTCCCCTGAACGGTATAGCCAATGGAATGCAAAATTTCGGCGAGGCCGCTTACTCCGATTCCTCCGAGACCAATGAAATGGATAACCTTAGATCCATCGCGAATATCAAACATACTGCCCCGCATCCTGTATTTCTGGCATTATATACTCAACCTCCCGGGAAAACCCTAGAATTTCTTCAAATACCTTCCAAGGCGTTCCGGTTTTAATGGTTTGATCTTACTACTAGCGGCCGGTGATATGGTATGGCGCTTCGGAGCAATCCCCAGTACTTCTTGAAAATATAATTGAGCCCACGTCCTACCAAAAGGATCCTTTCTGTGTTTGCAGTGGGTCGCGATATATTTAGAGAGCTTGATGCTATCGGCAACGAGAGTCTGAACCCGAACCTGCGATGGTTTGCTTCTATGAAGATTAAGAGCTTTGGCCGCCCCATATGATAAATCGATAATTCTTCCGGTATAACAATATGGCCCCCTATCATCCACGACGACTATAACAGACTTCCCGTTTCTTAGGTTTGTTACCCTGACGACGGATGGTAGAGGGAGAGTCCTGTGAGCCGCCGTCATCGCCATTTTATTGAACTTCTCCCCAGTCGCTTTCATTTTCCCGTGGAAATCATCTCCATACCATGAGGCGAGGCCAACCTCGTTATACTCATAATATGTCTGTGGGTGATACCACGATCCCCTGACGAAATATGGTTTACACGATACACAGGTTGGGCCGGTCGGGGTTTTAACGGTGCCACAACCGGCCAGAAAAATGCTGACCCCAGTGAGCCATTTACTGGAACGCTTCGTAAAGCTTCTCGATACCATTCACGTTCCCGATAACAGCGAGAGTGGGTACGGATGAAAAAACCCGATGCGCCACTTCAATAACCGATTTCTTGGTAACGGCATTGATTTTTTCGGTAATCTCCTGGGGTGTAAAAAATTTTTTGTGCTGGAGAAACTGATGAGCCATTCTTTCCATTCGAGATGATGAGCTCTCGAGTCCCATCAAAAGCGAAGCATTAATTTGCGTTTTTGCCTTGTGTACTTCATCTTCTCTCAACGTCTCGAAAATTCTATCGAATTCACATCGAATGATATTTATTACTTCCTGCACATTATTGTCTTCACAACCGGCATAAACACCGAATGTTCCCGTGTCCCTATAATTGGACATAAATGAAAAAATAGAATAAACGAGGCCGCGCTTTTCGCGCACTTCCTGGAATAACCTCGATGACATCCCGGCCCCAAGAATCGCCGATAATACACACAAATCATACTTCCAGGAATCGGAATTACTGCATCCCTCGAAGCCGAGGATCAGATGAGTTTGCTCCAGATCTTTTTTCTTGAATACAAACCCGCCCTTATATTTCTGCTCATCAGGTTGATCTACGTTAAAACTCGTCAACTTAGAGGAAAAATTTTCGGCGAGGCTGAGGACATCATCATGATTAATCCCTCCACTCGCACATAAAATCATCTTATCCGCGGAATATTTGGTCTTTAAGTAATTCTCTAAATCAGCCGATGTGTAGGAATTAATCTCTTCTTCGCTCCCCAGAATCTGTGCTCCAAGTTGCTCTCCGTCGAAACACTTCGCCTGAAACATATCGAATACCAAATCATCGGGCGTATCATTCAGCTGTTTTATTTCCTGGATAATGACCGATTTTTCCTTATTAAATTCGATTTCATCGAATTTAGAGTCTGAGATGATATCGGCGACAATATCGATTGCCAAATCTAAGTTAGCCTTCAAAATTTTCGCGTGGTATGCGGTGATTTCCTTGCTCGTATATGCATTGATATGGCCACCAACCGATTCGATGGCCTGAGAAATCTCGAGGGCTGTCCGTCTATTCGTGCCCTTAAAGGCCATATGCTCCAGGAAATGCGATAGGCCAGACTGTGAATTCGATTCATTCACCGATCCAATGTTAACGAAAATACCGACGGAAGCCGATTCAAATCTATCGATCGAATCAGTGGCTACGGTTAGTCCATTATTTAATCGCGAAGTGCGTATATGCAAGTTCCAATACCTCCTACCCCTTTAAACGTTAAATCTAAAATTCATGACATCGCCGTCTTGAACGATATATTCTTTCCCTTCGAGCCTCAGTTTTCCGGCCTGCTTAGCCCCATGCTCCCCTCCGCATTCCACATAATCCATCCATGAAATCGTTTCGGCACAAATGAAACCTCTCTCGAAATCCGTATGAATAACTCCGGCGGCTTCCGGGGCTTTGATTCCATTTTCGATGGTCCAAGCCCTCGCCTCCTTCGGCCCGACCGTGAAATATGTTATTAGACCGAGGAGGTCATATCCACTCCTGATGACACGGCTTAGGCCCGTCGAATCCAGGCCTATGCTACGTAGGAATTCCATTTTTTCCGTTTCAAAATCGAGGATCGCTATTTCAGATTCGATGACGGCCGAGATCGTAACGACTGGCCTCCCGTTGGCTCGCTCGATGACTCTCTTCGTGTAATCATTGCCGGAGATTACGTCTCCTTCTGAAACGTTACAGACGAACATCATTGGCTTCGTAGTAATGAGCTGTAGTTGGCTAAGGATCTTCCTTTGGGAGTCCTGAATATTTGCGTCGCTGGCTGAATGCCCATCCTTCAGGACATCGTGCACCAACAGCAATACCTCCAGGATTTCTTTCGACTGTTTATCTCCGGATTTAGCCTTTTTCTCGAGACCTGAGATTCTCTTTTCGACACTCTCGAGATCGGCTAAAAGTAGCTCGGTTTCGATGACATCGATATCTGAGATAGGATCGATGCCGCCCGAGACGTGAGTTACATCATCGTCATTGAAACACCGAACGACATGGAGGATGGCGTCGGTTTCCCTTATATTCGAGAGAAACTTATTGCCGAGACCCTCTCCGGAGCTAGCCCCCTTAACGATCCCGGCGATATCGACGAACTCTAGTTGAGTTGGGAGGATCATCTTCGATCCGGCGACTCTAGCCAGATCGGATAATCTCATATCCGGGACGGCTATCCTCCCAACATTCGGTTCGATCGTACAGAAAGGATAGTTGGCGGCCTCGGCCGATGCCGTCGACGTTAGCGCATTAAACAGGGTAGACTTCCCGACATTGGGGAGCCCGACGATTCCACAATTAAATCCCATTCCGCACTACTTTATTTTATGCTCTTTAAAGATGACGTGCTTCCTGATTTTCGGATCATACTTTTTGAGCTCGAGTTTTTCGGTCATAGTACGCGGATTTTTCTTCGTTACGTAAAAATATCCAGTATTCGCGGAACTCAACAATTTGATCGTAATGACGGGACCCTTAGCCATAAAAAATACCCATAAAAAAAGAAAAACGAATCATGGAGCGGGTGAAGGGATTCGAACCCTCGACCCCAACCTTGGCAAGGTTGTGCTCTACCCCTGAGCTACGCCCGCATACCGCCGAGTTTATCACATCGCCCAACAACCCATCAATCAATTTTGTGACACAATATAGTGAGATTATCTCAGGAAGATCTAACTCTCTTAGGGTAATATAGCTCAGCCCATTATGTGATGAAAAAAACACATCATCCCGAATTTAGCAAAAGATAAAAACGATCTTTAATAAAAATTAAACCATATCCCACCAAACTGGTATCAAGACGTGAACTAAAATCGCTGGAGAGGAAACTACGGTGAATAGGAGAGTTTTAGGAATAATAGGTGTGTTGGCTATTGGAATAGCTGATGCCGGGGCGCATTGCTCAAACTTTGACGGATTTCGCTTTGGAGCGAATGCTGGATGCTCCATACAATCTGCAAAGTTCAAGAGAAATAAACAAGACGTGAAAGTAACTGAAAATGCGACTTATGTGATAAAAGGAGCATTTTGGGATGATGCAGCCTATAAGGCCGCTGTGAACAGCGTCCTCAAAGCAGAGGTAGGCGATCTTGATAAAGCTTTCCCTCTCGGGTATTTTAAGGATGATGGTGAAGACGACAATGCAATTGTTGACTCCGCCGGTGACGGTACTCTCGCTAATATGAATGCTGGAGTTGCCGCAATATTCGCACAGAAGGTAGCCGCGATTAAAGCCGCTTTTGGTCTCAGTGACGATCAAATTGTCTTGCCTAAATTTACCGAATTAGGAGACGAAAGCAGAAAAGTCGCTGCCGGTACCCTTGCTGGTCATGAAGTCTTCCAAGCTCAGGATGGAAATTTTAGAGAGGTACTCAGATCGGAGATAACCGTAGAAGGCGATAACGCTGAAGCAGATACAGCTGCAGCTAGGGCTGGTGCTTCGCGGACAGCTTTCTTGACTGATGTGTTTGGAGAAGCGACAGCCAAGGATATTAGTACCGCCTTCAACGGATCGGTTTCCCAAATTTTCTGTCAATTTACTGATAAATTTAACAAGGATAAAGAAGACGGAGAGGCCAAGGATCTGGTAAGGGATGCTGCAATTCCAGAATCTACATGTAAAGCTCATAAGCACCTAGGTTCGTTCGGTCTGAATGCTGGATTCTGCAAAGCATTAGGAGGTTTCGCCATCGGAGTCGAGGGCTTCGGAGAAATCTCAACAGGGAAGTGCGAGGTACAGGCCAAGAACTCCGAGAAAGCCAAATCATTCGAAATGTATGGAGCAGCTTACAATTTCACTGATGAAGTCGAAAGGCCTTCCCCAGAGATCACTTTTAAGCGCCGCTGGACGGTTGGTTTGAGGATAGAGCCTGGAGTTGTAATCGGGAATTGCAGGATGTATATTCCGGTTGAGGCAGGTTTGTCCAGATTTGAATTTAATGTTAATCACGATGCAGATGCTCTGAAAACATTCGAAGGAAAAACACCAACAAGATCTGGGATCTACGAGACCGGTGGAGTAACTTATCCGGCAGAATTCACGCTGATGAAGGTTGCTGGCGAAAACGCTGACACTTCCGATGACTCTGACCAGAATGCTAACCACAAAATGACGAAATCTAAGTTTACTTTTGGATTCGGTCTGGGTTGGGAATTCTTGTTGAATAACAATTGCTCGATTGACCTCAAGATTATTCATGTACCATCACTCAAGTTCGATTTGAATACAGGGCGCCTCGGAGGGAAGTACGAATCTCGGGTCCAGGAAACAAAATTTTCATTTGGCTTCAAGTTTTACCCCGTTTTTTAAGATGTAGGGCTTCTGACACGGCATTACTAGGCCCTGTAGAGATTCATGTTTGCTAGAAAGGGTGGTATATGGGCATTGATTTTGATTTAAACTCAACATGTACCGCCTATGAGATATCACAGGTTCAGTATTAGAGCCAATGTTCAGTAGGGCTTGGAACAAAGGTACATGTCTTAACTGATGGAGCTTATGGGCTTTTTACGTAGGAATAGAAGTAGGCATACCAATGCATTGGGGTAGTTAAATTTCTTCCTAACGGGGTTAGGCACTTTAAATAAGGATTAGATGCCAAAATTATTCCCTCTTTGGAAGGAAAATGATTCCTTCCAAAGTTGAATCGAGATATCAATCCGCTTCTTGCGACTGTTGAACCGGAAATTTACCGATCATTTCGGCCCCCTGAAAGGCGCTATAACTAACTGTCAAAGCTGTAGCAAACATCTCAGTCACGGCGGTTCCTATAGACGATTTTGTCGAATATTTACTGGTGTCGCTAAGGAATCTTCCCAATTCAGCGCACTTACATCCGATCTCTGCTCCAATTGTCATACCCTGAATTATGCCTGGTATTCTGCTAACAAATGCGGTCGTCGACTCGTCATCTTCTCCAGAACTTTTCCCAGCGTAGTAACCACCGATGCATCCTCCAATGATGGCGCCTCCATATGTAAAGAAAGAGGCTCCACTTGTTTGATTTTTATCGCATGAATTTTTCGCGATACAAATGGCAAGAGCTGATGCTCCGACCCCAATTACTGCCCCAGTGATATATCTCTTACAGTCGTAAGTGGAGGCTGGACCAATAATGGTAGTCACCTCAGCTGATTTCGCACCGGATACACTAATTGCTAGGATTAGCAATGCATTAAATTGAATTTTGCTCATTTGCTTAAATCCTCCACGGCATTTGAACTAAACATATCCCAACCTATGCTCGCTCCCAGAGCCGTTGTTAATCCGGCGGCCAAGAGGCTTTTGGGATGGGACGCCCAAAAATCACCCGTATTGCAAACTTGAGCGATATTCCTCCCAGTCATGGTCATGATAGTTCCCAAAACGGCTCCCTTTACTCCTCCGATGATAGCTTTGGCTCCGATGATGGCTGCGTTTGGCCCACAACTCACCTCTTCCTCTAATTTCAATTCCTCGGCAATTTCCAGGGCTGCGCCAACTCCAGTGCAGATACCAACGACCGGAGCCTTCCACCAAATTTTATGTTGTTCGCTATAAACAGCTGCCAAATAAACTCCAGTAACGGCAACGCCAGCCCCTATCACTGCCCCGACCAACGGCATAGCGAATTCCGCTGACGTTTTTACAACATCTGTACAGACTCGGGCATCATGCTTGTGTAAAAGTTGATTAATTTGTCCATCATATTCATCTGATGACTGGCTGTCACTGTCACTTGCAGCAGCTATACTACTAGCTACCATCAAAATTGCTCCCAATACCTTCAATTCCATAAAAAATCCTCCCTCCATAAACGCATTGCTAGTGTGTTGAATCCCAAAATTCCGCCTTCTCTAAGCCACAGAATTTAGTTAAAATTCTTTCTTAAGAGGAATAGTAATTGACAATGATTAAAATATTTTTAAGGAAAGCCTCACATTGAAGAAATAATCTCGATCATGAGTGGGTTATAGCAGGAAAAACGTGCTAGGGTTCAATAGATTTTCAATGAGAGCGAGACTGGTGAGAGCAGCCATAAAATCTGCCGAACACTTAGAATATGCATGAATATTGTACAAAAAGGCATATTTCATGACTCCTCTAATCCATGAACTAGGGTTATAGATCCGGTACAGTATATCGATTTCATTTCCAAATTTCCTGAGGGTCTGCTAGGATCGGACTACTTTTAATCCGATGGGTTCCAAGCGATTGAAGATTGTGAATCAGACGATTTTGGAAAATGATATCATTATCATTGGGGCTGGGCCCGCTGGGTTAGCCTGTTCGATCTACCTCGCTCGTTCTGGATATCTTCCGATCGTTTTAACGGGAGATGCCCCCGGAGGGCAGTTAATCAAAACCGATATCATCGAGAATTACCCTGGATTTCGAGAGATCTCAGGATGTGACCTCATGATGAAAATGATGTCTCAGGCCGAGGGCTTAGGATCCGAATTTATTTATGAAATCGTCGATTCGATTTCGAAAATCGCCGGGAATTTCAATCTGAAGTTAACCTCTGGGGCGACCCTGATTTCGAAGGCTATCCTCATCGCGACGGGTGCTACACATAAAAAAATCGGATGTCCTGGAGAGGATGATTTTACCAATAAGGGAGTTTCATGGTGCGCAACTTGTGATGGGCCACTCTTGAAAGAAAATAAAACGGTAGCCGTCGTTGGAGGAGGAAATACGGCCGTAATGGAGGCGCTATTTCTCTCTAAATTTGCGGCAAAAGTTTTCCTGATTCACCGTAGATCCAGCCTCCGTGCCGATAAAATTATGCAGGACAAGTTGTTTTCGAATGATAAAATTGAAGTAATCTGGAATAGCGAAGTTTCTGAGATTTGCGGGAATCAAATTCTTGAGGCCATTCATTTGAAGAGCACTATCGATAATTCAGAAAGAACTCTGAAGATAGATGGGTTATTCGTGGCGATCGGGACGGTTCCGGCCTCATCCTTCATCCAAAATCTCGTCGAAATGGATGATAATGGTTACATTAAAGCCACCGATACATTAACATCGTGTGATGGAGTATTCGCAGCCGGTGACGTCGTGAGCGGAAGCTTAAAGCAGGCTATATTTGCCGCGGGAAGTGGCGCCCTAGCCGCCAGGCGTATCGAAGAGTATCTCTGGATGAGGTGACGCCATTGACTCCGCAGGATCTGAAGAATATCGAGACCGTCGAAGGTGCGATAAAAAACATAAAAAATTTTGTGGATTTTGAAAATACGATAAATCGCGTCAAAGAACTTGAGGATAAAGTGAATGAGCCCGATTTCTGGGATAATTCGGAGGCCGCGATTTCTGTCATTAAAGAACGAGATAAATTGCGAGGATCAATTTCTGTGGCTCAGGATCTCGAGGCTAAATTAAATGAAATCCTAGAATTCATGGAATTGGCAGAATCCGAAAATGACGCTGAATCGATCATCGAATTTGGTGAGTGTTTGGGGGCTTTGGCGAAGGAAGCTTTGAAGAGCCAGATTGAGTCTGTATTGAGCGGGCCTCAAGATGCCTCAAATTGCTATGTCGAAATAAACTCTGGAGCCGGTGGAACGGAGGCTCAGGATTGGGCCGAGATGCTCGCCCGAATGTATTTCAGATGGGCAGAGAAAAGAAATTACAAAACCGAAATCACCGATAAAACGGACGGAGAAGAAGCCGGAGTCAAATCGCTGACCCTTTACGTTAAGGGCTCGAAGGCCTATGGATGGCTCAAGAAAGAGACTGGAGTTCATAGATTGGTCAGAATTTCTCCGTTCGACTCGAATTCGAGGAGACATACTAGTTTCGCATCCGTTTCGGTTACTCCAGAGCTGGATAACGATATAGAAATCGAATTGAATGACTCCGACCTGAGGATCGATACCTACAGAGCATCCGGGGCCGGGGGACAACACGTCAACAAAACGGATAGTGCCGTGAGGATAACTCATATCCCATCCGGAATCGTGACGCAATCTCAGGTCGATCGATCGCAACACAGAAATCGAGAGATCGCGATGAATATGCTGAAGTCGAAGCTATATGCTCTTAAACTAAAAGAGCAGGAGGATGAAATCAAGGCCTCCCAAAATAAAACGGATATCGCTTGGGGGAATCAGATCAGGTCATACGTTTTACAGCCATATCAGATGGTCAAAGATACTCGAACTGGCATCGAAAAAGGAAACGCGATGGCCGTCCTGGATGGCGACATCGATGAATTTCTTGAGGCCGCAATTTCCACGATTGTGTGATGGTATCAGATTGTTTAGATATCACCAATTCTTGCTTCGTTTTTGCGGCGGCAGGATCTGGGAAGACGAACGTCCTCATCAATCGTTACGTGAAATCATTAATGTTTGGAATAAATGCTCGAGAAATTTTGTGTTTAACTTTTACGAAGGCAGCTGCCATCGAAATGGAATCTCGAATTTTATCGGTACTCGAGAAACTTTATTTAAATGAAAATAATTTTGCTGAGAATTATTTATCGAATGTGATCGGAATGACGAGTATAAATCATGCTGATTTAGCGGTTTCTGGGCAGCTATTTTTCGATTTTCAGAATGATCTGCATAATATCAAAATTATGACTCTCCATTCTTTCTGTCAAAACCTTTTGTCCAAGTTTCCACTGGAGGCCGGATTGCGGGCAAATTTTGAGGTTCTTGATGAGAATGACGCAGAAGACCTCATGAAAAAGGCCAAACGCACCGCGCTAGAATCACTGTGGAAAACGGATCCGGAGCCTCTGCGTTCTCTGGCAGGACTCGTCTCTGGATATACCTTCGAGGATCTCGTCGACAAGATTCTATCCTCGCCCGCCAGGTTAATCAATTTTTTTGAGTCGAATAAAGATGATTATGAACAGAAACTAGAATCTTTTTTTAATTTAGGAAAAATTAGCGAACTTTCCGAAGAATTTAATGATTATATTTCAGAATTTTTTCCAGATAAAAATCTTGAAGAAGTATTACTCACGAACACAGGTAATATTCGAAAAAGACTTTCGGATACGGAAGACAAAATCGCTCGTATTGTATATAAAAATAGTATCTTTAGAAAAAAGAATATATTAATTCGAAAAATCGTATCTTTCTTGAAAATTATTAGAATCATATTCGATGAGTATCAAAATTTAAAAAGAAAAAATAATGTCATAGATTTTGATGAGATTTTATATACAACTGATTATCTTTTTACGCAAAGTTATGCTAAAGAATTTGTTATGTCTAAATTTTATGAATCTGTTAAATGTATTATGATCGATGAGGCTCAGGACTTGAGTCAACTTCAATGGAAAATAGTCTCGATATTTAGCGAGGATATTCTGATGAATCATAAGAGTAATAAGACGATGTTCGTCGTCGGAGACATAAAGCAGTCGATTTATAGGTTTCAGGGGGCGGATTGCAAATCGTTTCCTCGATTTTACGAAGTGTGCAAAAAATCTTTGTCATCGATCGGGAAAGACCTGAAGACGGTTCATCTTAATACTTCGTACCGGTCGCTACCGAAAATTTTAACCGTAGTTGATGCGGTTTTCAAAGACTGCGATTTTTTGGCGGATGGCGGTGATGGCCCATTACGTCACGTGGCACACAGGCAGGATGACGATGGGGTCGTCGAATTCATCGAACTTTCCGGCGACGAATCTGTTGATCAGGCCAAGCAGATTTCGGATTTTATATGCAAACTGCCGGCATCAGAAATCCTCCTATTAACGAGGAGCAGAAACGAGATGAGTGAGCTGGTGATGAGGGAATTATCCAGATCAGGGCTTAAAATAGCATCACCAGACTGTCTCGATTTTACACAAAATTTATTGATAATGGATATAATATCATTAGTGAATTTCTGCATTAATTATGATAGATATTCTCTATGTTGCATTCTAAAAAGTGCTTACATTTTCGAATATCCATTATCAGATGATGATCTGTTTTATATATGTGATGATGGCAATATTCTGGACAATTTAAGGGAAAGATATGATGATAAGTGGCGGATAATTTCTAGAATTATAAAATGTTACGAATCATATAGTTTTATCAATTTCTTTTATTTTATTTTAAATGATATTATAAGATCATTTGGGCAAGAAGATGAATTTGCAATTTCTGCATTCATGGATACCATCATTTCGTTCTCCAAGAAAAAATCTGATGTACCCTCAGAATTCTTGGATTATTTCAATGAAACGTTGATTAGGGTATCGATGCAAAATTTGCAAAATGATGGGGTCAGGTTATCGACGATTCACGGGGCGAAAGGTCTCGAGGCTCCGGTCGTTTGTCTTCTAGATTTTAAATTAAAGGCAGATAAAACCAAGACTAAAATGGTATGGTATAATGATTTATTTTTCTTAAAACCAACTAAAAATGACTCCTTCGAAGAAATTGATTCTGTTCTAGATTACGAATACGAGGAAGAAAGGAGAGAGCTCTTCAGATTGTTATATGTCGCGATGACGAGATCAAGAGATAAATTATATATTTTCGGTAAAAAAGATGGAGATTTGTGGAAAATATTTAATCCAATTATTGGCTATATTTAGCAAAATCACACATAATATTATAGTAAATTTCTCGCAGCCTTATCAGATCTTCTTCTGTTATAAATTCGTCGACGATGTGAGCCCCAGAGATTGGAGACCCCACCTCAACGACATCCGTGATTTTCCTGATGAAGATTGCATCGGAATTGCCACCGAGAGTTCCGACTTCAGGGGTTATCCCGGTCGTCCTCGATATCGATTTCTCAACGAAGTCGATGAATTTCTGATCAGAACAAATCACCGATTCGTAAAACCTTTCAAACTTAGTCTCAATATTTTCTGGAGATTTTTCCTTGATAAATTGTTCTAATTTTTCAAAATTCCAAGCATCGTTAAATCTGATGTTTAGACGAGCCGTCGCCAGATTCGGGATGATATTACGGGTATCATTGCCGACATCGACCGACGTTATTTCAATGCTTGATGGTGCAAATTTTTCGGTCCCTGCATCCAGATTTTCATTTAAAAAAGAATTCAAAAAAGAAATAAACCTCTGGAGATGATTTCCGAAAATTTTCCCATTGACGACGTGGCACTGAGTTCCATGAGACAAGAACTCGACATTTAAACTTCCGCGGCAGCCAACCTTAATATAATTTCCGGAGGCATCGTTCGGACAGCAACTTTCACATAAAATACATCCATCGATTTTTTCATTCTTTTCCATCAAAAAATCGATAATTTTTTTTGTTCCATTCTCTCCCATCAACTCCTCATCACTCGTCAGCATGATACTCAGAGACATGGGATGGTCCAGGTTACGAACGAAGTCCCGAACAGCGGCGAGGCAGGCCGCAAGTGGCCCCTTCATATCATTTGCTCCTCGTCCATAGAGTTTTCCGGCCTCCCTTGTTAATTCAAATGGTGGAAAGGTCCAGTGATTTCCCGGAGGAACGACATCGACATGCCCCGCAAAACATAGATTCCTCCCGGTGTTTCCGAACCTGGCATACAGATTAGCGATCCCGTTAAAGTTCAGTTCAAAACACCTAAACCCAAGGTTTCTCAGAAAATTTGAGACATAATCGATAGCAATTTGCCCGTTCGGAGTAACCGTCTCAAAACCTATAAGATCCCTCAGAATGTCGATATGAAGGTCGTCCAATTTCCTGATACCCACTTGGATTTTAATTTTTTTTTGGAGAGTTTTGTTATGCCTTTATGATACCGTATAGTCAGTACTTTAGGCAATTCATTAGTCATCATGTGTTTTAAGAAATTTTTAAATCTTCCTTTTTTTATATTTATATTATTTATATTGACTTTATTCTTCGGAAATTATATTGACATATCTCTAAAATCGCAATTATATTCCGTTAGTCTATTTCTGAAGGATGCAATAATTTGCGTCCTGCCATTCCTAATATTTTCCTTCGTTTGGTCTGGGATTTTACACCTAAAGGGAGAATCATTGAGGGGAGTCCTCATTCTAATCCCCCTCGTTTGCCTATCGAATTTTGCTGGGTTTTGGACATCATATTTCTTTACGGTACCTCTCCTCAACTCCGAGCTCATGGCGATCTCTGCGTTAAACCCGGGAACGGCTTTGCCTCCGGCCTGGGAGCTGTCGATCCCAAGGCCGATCAGCAACGATATTGCTTTAATTTTTGGGTTTGCCCTCGGGATCATCGGAAATCTTACCAAGGCCAAAACGGCGGTCCTGGATAAGATTGCCGATAGATTTCTTTGTGCCGCCAATTTTATCCTAAAGAAAATTATTTGTAATATCCTCCCACTTTTTATCCTCGGATTTATCATTAAAATGCAGCATGAAGACTCTCTGACGATCGTGATAAAGGATTACTCAAAACTCCTCGTCTTGGTCACTATTCTGACCTATGGATACATGTTCCTCGGTATATTCATATTGACCGGCCGGAAGATCGCCACCGCCATCGAAAAATTTAAAAACCTGCTACCTGGTATTTTGATCGGATTCTTCGGAATGTCGAGCGCAGCCGCAATTCCGGCGACAATCGATGGATGCAAGAAAAATCTAAAAAAAGAACATATAGCAAATTTTGTTGTTCCAGCGGCAGCGAATATGCACCTCCTCGGTGATTGCTTTGCTCTCCCCATCATAGGGTTAGCCATCATGGTTTCATTTGGATACGATTTGCCTAGTATCCAGAATTTTTTCGTCTTTTCGATATACGGGGTTGCCGCAAAATTTGCGGCCGCCGGAATTCCGGGAGGTAGCGCCATCATTTTTGCTCCCCTTTTCGAGAGTATCTTCGGATTTTCCGGACCGATGGTAACGGCCGTCACGGCCATCTATATCCTGTTCGATCCGATCGCGACGTCGGCCAACGTCTTCGGGCATGGAATGTTCGCCATATTGTTTGAGAAAACGAACGATTGGGTGGGTCGCCTTAAAGCCAGCAGGTCTCGATAACGATCTTCGAAACATTTTGGATAGAAACTCTGTGTCCGAGGATTCTGTCCAGAGAAGTTATTTTTGCATCGACGATGCCACATGGTATAATATTCTCGAAAGGACTTAGATCATTGTTAATATTGATACAGAATCCGTGGCTCGAAATACCCTTCGAGATTCGGACACCGATGTATCCTATTTTACCTAGATCTGTCCAAATTCCGATTCCCTCTTCAGATTTGAAAGATCGTACATCAAATTTTTCCAGAATCCTGATGATCCAATCTTCTAGACATCTGACATATTCGATGACCCCAATTCCACGTTTTCTGAGGTTTATGATGGGATAAACCACTATCTGTCCGGGAGAGTGAATCGTGACTCTCCCTCCGCGATTGGGATAATAAATCCGCCATCCCATGGCCTCCCTCTTTCTATTCTGATTCTGGAGATTTCGCAGAAAATCAGATGATTCGAAACTCCTACCTGCCGTATAAATTTCTGGATGCTCAGTAATAAAAACTACATCATCGGCTCCGTTCTGCACGCATTCTATGGCGATTTCCATATCGATGAGAGAAAGGCAGTATTCCGTCAGACCTTGCTCTATAAACCTCACGCGACTCCGACGTTACTCTTCACCAATTTCACGAATCTATTTAGTAATCCGAGATTTCGTCTTCTCATTTCTGGATCTGGATCGTGAATCAGAACATTATCGCAGGTTTCCAAGATTATTTCTGAAATCTTCACGATTTCCTCAAAAAGCTTGGATTCGTCGCCGGATTGCCCGAAAACATTAATATGATTCTTCAAATTTTCCATATGAGGAGACATGAAGTTAAAGCCCCTCTCGTCCAAATCCTGAAGACCGTCCTTCCCGATAATCCCGAGGGCCCTCTTGAGGGCTTCTTTAATGATACTAAACCTGGGATTTTCATTTAATGAGCCAATTTTTTTCGCTCTGGCGACTGCATCCTTGTAGTTAAAATCGAACGAATCAAACGAAGAGATTACGGATTCGACGGCCTCCTGAGGTATCGATAATTTGTCGATCATATAAACCTTCAGCCTACCAATCAAAAAGCGCTGCACACTTTCGAGGGTATCCGAAGAGAGGGCAACCCCCTGCTCGGAAAAGGCCGTGATGAGGGTCGTTATGTACCACGATAAGTTATCCTCCTCCAAGATATTGTATTCCGAGTCACACAAAAGCCGAATGATACAGAGAGCCGATCTCCGCAGAGCGAATGGATCTTTCGATCCGCTCGGAGTAATCCCAATCCCCAGCAACCCAACGAGGGTATCCAACTTATCGAAAAATGATATCCTGGATCCAGTGAAGGAATCTGGCAATCCGTCATTGGCTCCCGTCGGTTTATGATGTTCTCCGATGGCCCTGGAGACATTCGCAGATTCATCCTGAACCTTCGCGTAAATTTCTCCTATCGTTCCCTGAAGTTCTGGGAACTCACCAACCATCTGGGTCAACAGATCAGCCTTACAGAGGGCGACGGCCCTATGTTCATCCTTTGAATTCGCGATGGACATCATGCGGTCGACTTTCTGAGCCATCGTCCCGAGATTTTCTTGAAAAACGATATTCGATAATCTTTGGGCGAAGGCTTCGAGGGTAACATCCGTATCCTCTTTATAGAAAAATACGGCATCACTTAGGCGTGCTCTGAGGACTCTGTTCATTCCTTCGAACATACTCCCCGTCCCTGGGACATTGGTAATTGCCCCGTAAAATGGAGCTAAAATTAAATCCGGATACGTCATCGTGAAATATTTTTGATGAACCTTCATGGCCGTCGAGAGGACGGCTGGTGGTAGGCTCATGAACTCCTCATCGATAGTCCCGACACGAACGAATGGATACTCGACGAGTCCAGCCACCTCTTCCAATAACTCCTCATCATACGAAACGTGTAATCCAATCTCGGCGGCACGCTGTAATAATTCATTACTTACGACGGAAATTTTCTTATGATAATTTAGGAAGACGTAATTTTGCTCCAATTTACTGGCATAATCATCAAAATCACTGACCTTAATTTGCCCGGACGATAAGAATCGATGACCATACGTGTAGTCACAGGTAGTAATCCCGACCGATTCGATGAAGGTATCGAGCGGGATCTCGTCATAAATACATAATATTGACCTTATCGGGCGTACCCAAAAGGCACTGAGCATCTTCTGATCTTCGAGGTACCATCTCATCGATTTGGGCCATGGCATCTTCAGAATAAAATCTCCGATGATTCGCGGAAGAAGCTCTGTAATGCTCTCAGATCGGATTTCTATGTTCAGATAATAATATCCGTCACGCTCGATTAGATCGGATTCCTCCTTTCCATTGGCGCTCAGAAATCCGGCGATAGCACGCTCTGGGGCCGTCACTCTGGGCCCTCTTTTCTCCTCGAAAACGTTCTCCATTTTTTTGATGAGGTATTTCACGACCAGAACGAGGCGCCGCGAGGAAATATAACTATCGACCGATGAGAAACTGGCTCCGTACTCATTCAATATCTTGGTAAATAGAGACACAGAATTCGTAAGGGCATTCCTATGAAACCTCGACGGAATTTCTTCGGATAGAATTTCTAATAGCAATTCTTTCTGCATGATGACTACGAGCCCTCCCGACCAAGTTCTAGCCACGCCTGGCAACAACTTTTAGCCATCGTGCGTACCCTGGAAATATACCAGGCCTTCTCGGTCACGGAAACGACCCCCCTGGCATCCAGAAGATTGAAACAATGATTAGCCTTGACGCACTGCTCATAGGCCGGCATAACGAGGTTATGGGCCAAGAGGCGCTGACATTCCCCCTCATAATCATTGAAATGCTCGAGGAGAATATCGATGGAGGCGACATCAAAATTATAAGCCGAAAATTCCCGCTCGAACCTCTTCAAAACATCTCCATAGGTCAATTTTTTCTCGTCCTCTCGACCATTCCAGTTAATATCGAAATGACTGTCCACCTTCTGCATGAAGGTCGCGATTCTCTCGAGACCATATGTAATCTCGACGGGGACGACGGAGCATACGATTCCACCTACCTGTTGGAAATAGGTAAACTGGGTAATTTCGGTCCCATCACACCATATTTCCCAGCCGACGCCGGCGGCCCCGAGGGACGGGTTCTCCCAATCATCTTCGACGAATCGAATATCGTGAGTCGAAAGATCGAATCCAATCGATCGCAGGCTGCCCAAATATAGCTCCTGCGGATCTAGTGGGGCCGGCTTGAGGATGACTTGATACTGGTAATAATACTGAGTCCTATTCGGATTTTCGGCGTATCGCCCATCCTTTGGACGCCGACAAGGCTGAACGAAAGCTGCGTTCCAAAATTCATCTCCAATCGCCTTCAGAGTCGTCGCGAAATGTGACGTCCCAGCCCCGACCTCCGTATCATATGGCTGCATAATGACGCACCCATAGTCGGCCCAGAACTTTTGCAAATTGAATATAATATTCTGGAAAGAATTAGATTTATCCTGACTCATCGATCCAATAGCATCCACCACCACACGGCCCATCGCCCTGACAAGAGAGATGATACTACAATTATCTGCCCTGGCAAAGCAATCCATGAGGAAGAAAAGTGTTGGCTACAACTGATCCAGGACTGGGAGATGGGCCCACTTCGTCTTAATGGGCCTGTGGATCGCCGGCAGGGGATAGGTATGGATCCTCGTCCTCTGAGCTGGTGTCTTCGTTATACTTTGTGTAGTATTGTTGGAATACAAGTTGAATGAGGCTGAGCTGGGCTGATATCAACGTGGTTCGACCTTGCCCTTCTGTATCCATTGAATGCTCATCGAAAGTCGTGTGGGTCAAACCTAGATCTAATTCTTGAACTGCTGTTGTTGCGATCCTTAACATTTGTTTTAATTGGTATTTTCTTTCTAATTCTTGTTCTCTCAGAGTTTCCGATTCGTCTGCCATGTATCTCAAGAGAGATGCGGCATGCTTTGTTGCTTCCTTCATCCTGTCTATTTCTAATGCTGTTATTGTTGTCTGCGAAGGGTTGGGACTGGTTATGTGTGTAAGCCAGCCTGTTGTAGCCTGAAGTTGTTTATGTATAGCAATTGCCTGCTGTCGTGTCGTTCCGGCCTGGGGTGTTCCTGTATCGAACTCAGGATGTGCTTGTAATCCAGGATCATAGGCCGGTTTTGTAGCCTCTAATGCGAGGAGAGACTCTGTACACATGGCAGATGAGGATAGATGCTGAGGAACGAGTGCGTCGCAGAAGTCGAGGAATATGCTGTTGATTGTTGCGAAGTTTCGGGCTATGGCCATGATAAGTGCTTTGTTTGCCGGATTGGTTTTATTCATCAGTGCTAGTGATGGCACTTCTGTTCGGAGAAATGCTAGCGCTGACTGTAATGGATGTTCTTGGTTTAGACTTCGTGAACTAGATGCTTCGGCTGCGGACATTGCTTGTGGGTGCCCTGCCATGTACTGCGTTAGTATGACTGCATCTGCTAGACACTGAGTTAATTCTTGTAATGTAGGATGCGTGAGTGGTAAACTATCACCCTCTCCGCTGAGGACATCCCACATCTGTGAGTTGTATATATTAAGTTGTTGATAAATAGCGCAAGCTTCTTCTGGTGACAGGACCATCTCTTCGTTGGGTAAGTGGACAGCGGATGCAAATGCGGGCCTGCCAACCATTATGCTGAGGACCAATGTTATGATGCAAATCCTGCTTGTTTTCATTTGGGTCATATTCCTTTTGTCTAATCGTAATTGCCGCGTTATACTTTGGGATCTTAAATTTGTCAAGTAATGAATGTATAGTTGATACCGAAAATTTATTCCCTACTTTCCGGTGTCTCAGTAAAACAATTGTCCTATTCGTTAATTATCCATTTCTTTCTTTCATCTAATGAACTGCTGCAACCAACAAAGAATTAGAACCTGTCTGCATGAAGAATATTTCATAAAAGCAAGTAAAATCCTGGTGCCCAAGATCATTTTGCCAACCTCTTGATTTTAACACCATCGATTGAGCAATCATCACGACATTGCTGGCAGATTCGATACTCTCCTCAAAATCCTTAGCTAATCTCCTGTATCCAGTATACCATCCGAACGTTCGTTCTAGTCTCCATCTTTTAGGCATAATTTCCCACTCCGGCAACCAGTTTTTATGACATAAAATACGGCACTTACAAGGACTTGCACTGAATGTTTGTTCCTATTTCCGCGATTACCAACATCAAAAATCTCTTTAATTAACTGAAACTGTGCATAT